>JASBRM010000245.1 GCA_030149405.1 Neptuniibacter sp.
ATCACCACCAAGGAACTTTATCTGCTGAACCCAGGGTTTAACCGCTGGGCTACTGATCCGGATGGACCACATGAGCTACTGATTCCTGTCAGTAAAACTGAGAGGTTCAAAACAGCCTTGAGCCAGTTACCTCAGGATCAACGTGTACACTGGACCCGCTACAAAGTTAAGTCTGGTGATTCACTGATTGTTATCGCGAAAAAATTTGATACAACCGTCGCGCATATTAAACGCTCCAATAAACTGCGCAATAATAATATTCGAGCAGGCCAGTCGTTAATGATTTCTACGGCCAGCCAGAATTCCAGTGAATACGCTTTAAGCCAGCAACAAAGGCATGCGCATAAACAAAAAGTGATCGCCAGAACTACTGACAGACACGAGCAGTACTACACCGTAAAAGCAGGCGACAGTTTCTGGAAAATCGCAAACAAATATCAGGTTGGTGTTCGCCAGCTAGCTCGCTGGAACAGCATGGCGCCAGGGGACCCGTTGAGAGCTGGAAAACGTCTGGTTATCTGGAGCAAACCCCAGCAGACAGCTCTGTCTTCTTCAGACCGACAAATTATTCGTAAAATTGGTTACAGGGTTCGTTCGGGTGATTCACTCTACCGAATTGCTAATAAATTCAATGTCCGTGTTTCTGACATCCTGCAGTGGAATAAACTCAAAAAGGATCGTTATCTGAAGCCAGGACAACGTCTGACACTGTACGTAGATGTAACCCAAATTAATTCGTGAGATAGCCAAATGGATGCCACCAGTTTATTCATCATCTTTATTGCCACGGCACTTGCGATCGTATTCAAATACGTTTTGTATAAAAAAATCCAGCGCTGGATCGATCACGACCTGATCAAAGGCCTGGCTGATGGTAACTCAGATAAGCATGCATTTCTTACCCAGAAGCATCAGGAATTTATCGCCAACAAAGTTAAACGCAAAGAATATCACCAACTGTTGACAGAATTAGCCGAAGAGTTTGAACAAACAAAATAACTCGTGGTCACATCAATCTGGTATAAAACGTATTTACTGTTCTAATATGAAGCAGTTTCAGGCAGTCAGTATCTAGGGTTTAAGGAAATTCCGTTACATGCTCGTATTCAAAACTATCACAGCATGCTGCAAAGCAATTTCTAAACAACTGCTTATTCTCTTCATATGCTTCGCATCCCCCCTGTCTATTGCAGATGCCGTAACAGTGTCACACGGCATTGCTATGCATGGAGATCTGAAATACCCCCCTGATTTCACACATTTTGAATACGTAAACCCAGAAGCACCAAAAGGTGGTGCTGTCGTTCAATCCGCAATAGGGACTTTTGACTCATTTAATAATTTTATCGTTAAGGGCACACCTGCTGATGGCCTTGGCTATATTTACGACACGTTACTAGCTTCAGCTCAAGATGAGCCGTTCTCCCTATATGGGCTTCTGGCTGAATCGATGGAGGTTCCTAATGATCGTAGCTGGATCATTTTTAACCTAAGACCTGAAGCGAAATTCAGTGATGGTAAGCCTGTAACTGCAGAGGATGTCGTATTCAGTTTTGCGATACTGCGCGAGAAAGGTGCACCACATTTTAAAGCTTATTATGCGGATATTGCTTCAGTAGAAGCGCTGGATACTCACCGCGTTAGATTCACCTTCAAAAGCAACCAGAATAAAGAACTTGCACTCATCGTTGGGCAGGTTGCTATTCTGCCAAAACACTTCTGGGCAGGCAGGGATTTTCAGAAACCTACTCTGGATAACCCGATTGGATCCGGACCTTATATTATTGATCGCTTTGAAGCAGGTCGCAGTATCACCTATAAACGCAACCTGGATTACTGGGGAAGTGATATCCCCGTTCGCAAAGGTAAATACAATTTTGATGAGATTACCTTTGATTACTACCGGGACGGCACTGTCGCAATGGAAGCCTTTAAAGCAGGCGAATACGACTTCCGCGAGGAAAACTCGTCAAAACGCTGGGCCACCAGCTATACCGGCCAGGCTTTTGATGATGGCAGAATCATTGCAACCGCTCTAGAACATGAAAACCCTACCGGCATGCAGGCGTTTATTCTTAATAATCGCAAAGAGAAGTTCTCAGATCCGGTTGTGCGCAGTGCATTGGCGTTGGCCTTTGACTTTGAATGGACCAATAAGAATATTTTCTATAACGCATATACCAGGACTCACAGCTACTTTTCCAACTCTGAAATGGCCGCTAAGTCCCTGCCATCTGCAGAGGAATTAAAAATTCTGGAGCCGATCAGGGATCAGATTCCACCAGAAGTATTCACCCAAGTTTATCGCGCCCCGGAAACAAATGGTGATGGCCGAATTTATACCGAACTCAGACAAGCCAAGCGTTTACTGAGTAAAGCAGGATGGACATTTAAAGACGGTAAACTCATAGATCAGAATGGCGAGCAATTTACTATCGAAATGCTGCTTTATTCTCCTGCGTTTGAACGCGTAGTTGCTCCGTTCATAAGGAATTTAGATCGCCTCGGGATCAAATCCAGCATACGTTTAGTCGATGTATCGCAGTATATCAGCCGCTTAAGAACTTTTGACTTTGATATTGTGGTCAGCGGTTTTGGTCAGTCAAATTCTCCAGGTAATGAACAAATCAATTACTGGCACTCTTCGGTAGCTGACACAGAAGGCAGCAGAAACCTGATTGGCATCAAAAACCCAGCGGTGGATTACCTGATTGACCAACTGATCAAAGCGCCAGATCGAGAACAACTAGTCCTAAGAACCAGAGCGCTGGATCGTGTACTGTTATGGAACCACTATGTAATTCCTCAGTACCATATTAATAAATACCGAGTTGCCTATTGGGACAAGTTTGGTATGCCACCAACCCGACCTAAATATGATCTTGGGTTCGATGCCTGGTGGAATAAATCTGCTGGAGATAAAAACTAATGGCAGCTTATATTCTCCGCAGGCTACTGCTTATTATCCCTACTCTGTTTGGGATTCTGGCAATCAACTTCATAATCATCCAGGCCGCTCCGGGTGGCCCTGTCGAACAAACGATTGCCCAGCTTCAGGGTTTAGATACCAGTGCTACAGCAAGAGTGAGTGGCGCGCAAAATGACATATCCACTCAAACCGCAAGCAACGGCGGCGGTGAAAGTACTTATCGTGGCGCCCGTGGCATAGATCCCGAATTAATTAAAGAGATAGAAGCGATGTACGGGTTTGATAAACCCGCTCATGAACGCTTCTGGCAGATGCTGAAAAACTATGCCATGTTCGATTTTGGTGAGAGCCTGTTTAGCGATAAAACCGTAGTTGAATTGATTATTGAGAAACTGCCTGTATCGATCTCTCTGGGCCTTTGGGCAACATTAATCACCTATATGGTATCCATCCCCCTCGGCATCAGGAAAGCAGTCCGCGATGGCACGCCATTTGATATCTGGACCAGTACGGCAATCATCATCGGTTACTCAATCCCCAACTTCCT
>JASBRM010000260.1 GCA_030149405.1 Neptuniibacter sp.
CGGCTACCGCCAAGATATAACCAAGCATTAAGTCCGAAGATAATTGGGATAGAACGGGGCATATCATGCAGATCTATCAATTGAGCAAACGTATAAGCGCCGGCAATAATGAGCGCAACGCCCAATGCGATTGACTGTAAAACTCTTACATTCATAAACCTGATCACAGCCCGGTACAGACCAAGTTTTATAAAAACTATAACGCCAAACAACGGTATAAAAATAAACAGCGCCCAGGATGGCTCTATGTTTTCTTCAGGCCACCAATCTGAAAATCGAAGCGCGAAGGCAGACCAGAGCGAAAAGGTTAGTGCAACTATATCAGCAACAACCAGGATTAAACGTTTCGCATTGCGCGACATACTCACTATAATTGAGTGGAAATCAGACACTAGAAAATTCCGAACTTTTTCATTTCTCTGACTATACCAGAAACATGAATTACAAGTGCAAATTTCCCTTGATTAGTTACCGCCTAATGGGAATTTGATGACAGATAAATTTAAGTAGATATAGGCATTAGGATAGCGCCAAAGTGTCATTCTGAGCTTGTATTGCTTTGAGATCTAACTGATTAATATTTCTATTCTGTGTTGTCTGTTTCCTCATAGTAAAATTCTCTTATAAAGCCCCCGTTAACCACTCTTTCGCTGATCGCTATAGTGAAGAAGTGATTACGCAGGGCGATATGCCTTAATTACAGAAAAGAAGATTAATTACATTGGTGAAACGAGTTAACAAACCTATCGATGTACTCACCATTTTGCGGTGAAGATTACATACTTCTATAGTTCTTATATAATCGATAGATATCTCCATCACACCTACTTTTCAAAAGCAAAGGCCTCCCTATTAATGCATATAACTCCTGCCAATATTCAATGGAAAGGCGACTCCCCTTTTTCTGAACAGCATCAGGATATCTACTTTAATCCAGATCAAGGCTTGCAGGAGAGCCTATATGTATTTCTTAATAGTAACGGACTGGATAAGCAACTGAGGCATGAGCACCACCCCTTTGACCTGAGCATAGGTGAAACTGGTTTTGGGACCGGTTTGAACTTCTTGACTACAGCCCAAGCTTGGATTGATTCCCAGCAGAGAGGCCAACTCACATTTATATCAGTTGAAAAAACACCTCTGCAGCGTCAAGCTCTACTAAAAGCGCTGAACCGCTTTTCTGACACCCTATCTCTTATAGATGAACTTGGAACCCAATACCCTTTAAAATACTCAGGTTTTCATCAACTTAGCTTTCTATCAGGCAAAATCAGACTGCTTTTGATGCTAGGTGACGCTGCTGAGCAATACAGTAAACTGAATGCCAACATCGATGCCTGGTACCTAGATGGTTTTGCCCCTTCTAAAAACCCTGACATGTGGAGCCCGGAGTTATTTGAGCAGATTGGTAGGCTTAGTAAACCCGGTACTACTTTTTCTACGTTTACAGCTGCTGGCAAGGTTCGCCGTGGGCTTAAAGCAGTTGGTTTTGATGTACGAAAGCAAAAGGGGTTTGGGCGCAAACGTGAGATGCTGGTTGGGGAGTTTATTGGAGAAGACAAACCTAAGCCATCACCCAAACCTTGGTTTAACCTCCCACAAAAACCAAAACCCGATTCAGTTGTTGTAATCGGTGGCGGGCTGGCGGGTTGTTCCACTGCATATACGCTTGCCAAACGAGGCATCCAGGTCACTTTAATTGAGAAAGAAGCCGAATTAGCGACTGGAGGATCAGGCAACCCTCAAGGAGCCTTGTATGCAAAGCTTCCGGTTAAGCCGACCAATCAGGGCGCATTGCATATCACTGGCTTGCTTCACACTCTCAACATACTGAAACTAGAAAACCCTGATCAGACTTTTTGGCAACAAAGCGGTGTCGTGCAATTGGCCACTTCTGAAAAGGAAGCACAGCGTCAACAATCCATGATCGAGGGAGATTTCTATCCTGAATCCTTAGTTTGCCAAAAGCAAAAAGAAGAGTTGGCGGATATTATTGGAACTCAACCTCAGCACTCAGGTTTATATTTTCCTGAAGCAGGTTGGGTTTCACCCAGAGAGTTTTGCCAACACCTGTCTCAGCACGAAAACATTAAAGTTATAAATACTGAGCTTGATTCTCTTGAGTTCATCAATAATCACTGGACCTTACACGCCTGTAATGGCGACAAGATAACAACCTCACACGTTGTGGTTTGTGCCGCAGAGCAAACCAAGAATTTTGAGCAAACAGAACATTTGCCCTTAAAAACAATTCGAGGCCAAGTGTCCATAATTGATGCACCCGCGACCGTAGTCACCCCCAAAACTGTTGTTTGCGGTGAAGGTTATATCTCACCGGCGAGAGACGGGAAGCTCTGTTTTGGCGCCACATTTGATCTGAAAGGCAAAGAAAGAAACATTACTGATCAGGATCACCAGGAAAATCTATCAAACCTTGCAGATATTGCCCCCGAACTCGCAGTAACAATAAGTCAGCAACAAGACAAGCTAACCGGCAGAACAGCATTCCGATGCAGCACCCCGGATTACATGCCGATTGTTGGCCCGGCCCCTTTATATAAAAACTACTTAGAAACCTTTGCCCAGCTTAGAAAAGATCGAAAATGGGACTTTGGTGATGCCGAGCCTGCACATTACCCTAACCTTTACGTGAGTACAGGTCACGGCTCAAAAGGGCTAATTACCTGTCCAATCTCAGCAGAACTTATTGCTTCAATGATCTGCAATGAACCTCTGCCATTGCCTAAGGATTTGATCGATATGATCAATCCATGCAGATTTATCATTAAGAACTTGATAAAACAGGCGATATAGTGGTTATTAAAGTGAATATTTTCGCTGTTAACTGGTCCAATTGATTAATACTCAAGCCCCGCGAGGTTTCTATGGCGCTGTATGTATATGACCACGGTTATCGAATACAGACACCTAAAGAAGGCCTGTTTAAACCAGGAGGGGTGAACTCGCTCAATCGCAGCCGACATGCTCATAGAAGTGCGGATGTCGAGGACAAGTTGCATGCAGATGGTGAGAAATTCACGGTTCCCCATAAGTTCGACAGCCCCCCAAAAGAGCCTGCTGATGCAGCGTCTAAAGCCTATGCGGCCTTCGCTGAAGAACCTGAAGTCGATAACGAAGCAGCAGCATTGACCGTATCAAGAATTATGGTTGCACCTGTGCATACCACAACCGATGCAACACCGGTTATTACTGCATGGAAACGTATGGAATCATTGGAAGTTAGTCATCTGATTGTTTCCAATGACGGCAATATGCCGATGGGACTACTGTCCAAAACCGACCTCATTGAAGCAGGTAAAGACTCCATCAAACCCATAACAGAAATTTATTCGAGAAAACTGATCGCCGCCACACCGGAAACCCGGGTTCAGGACGTCGCAATCAGCTTTATCGAAAATGAAATAAACGCCATGCCAGTTGTTGATGACAAAGACAGCATTGTCGGCATTGTCTGCAGAACAGACCTGTTACGCCTACTGGTCAGTGGCCCTCATCTGGAGCGCTGGGTTTAAAAACCTACTTTGAAATTCCCTGCTGATTATTACCTGAATCATGAGCCAACTTACCAGAGCCCGAGTTCTGTGGATCAGGCGGTTCTTTGGCTCCAAATAATCCCGCAATGAACCGGAACACCTTCTTCACTCCACGCCAGATTTTAGGCAACAGCCAGATCAGTAATACGATAAATACTACCAATGCCACCAGGAACCAGACTGGGTGATTCAATGCTGCCCAAATGCCTGCCAGCACCATCAAGTCTTCGCTGATGGAAGCTGTCCAGTTGGTAACAGGCTCAGGAGAAGTATTGATTAATACACGGCTGCCCGCCTTGGCTGCGTGACTACCTGCCGCTAATGAGCCACCCACAAGTGCGGCTGCAACCTCCACTGCCGGGGAAATATCACCTACCGCACTGGCTGCAAGTGCCGCCCCCGCAGGTATTCTTATAAACGTATGCAAACCATCCCAGCCAGTGTCGACACCCGGTACTTTGTCGGCAAAAAACTCCACAAAGTACATAAAACCGGCTGCCATCAGGATTAATGGATCGCCCACTATCTGAAGTTCTTCCGGCAGAGTGATATGCCCCAGATTCTGTAGAACACCCAACATAAGGACTGTAGCATACAGATTAATACCACTGGCCCAGCCGACCCCCATACTCAGAGCAACCAAGCTAACTATCTGTTCCATCTGGTCCATATTAGTACCTCAATAACCACCGCCGATGTCTGGCGGATTTACAGTTTATCCTTAGGAACTATATTGCATTGGCCTGTACTTTCGCTGAACAGGATAACGGCCTCTCCGGAAATGAGCTTTACACGAACCTGTTCAACTTTCTCACGCAAAGACACTTCTTCTTCACCATAGTCTGTGCCATCACGACTGACAAACTCTTCAATCAGAGAAGTAAGCGTTTCTGATGCGAGTTGATCATGAGGAATAATCATTAGATCGGCCTACCAGAACTTCAGTTTGCTGTACCAGCTTTTCTCTTGAAGTTGCGGCTTACAATTTTTCAGCTGCTGCTGCCAAAGGCTGGACTTATATTCTATGCGCTCTGCCTGTTGCACCAGTTCTGGATATTTCTCAGGTTCAAAACGGTGATAACCACCATGACCAAGACGATAGGAAAGATAGTGAGCGCTCACATCACCCCAGCTAATTTTATTCCGTTTCAAACTCTCACGGGTAAACCAGCCAATAAAATCGACAGCGTCATAAGGTGATTTTTGTGAAGCACCCCAATTTTCAGAACGAACCCGGTATTCGTCCCAATCTGCGGTACGAGGCTGAACATGCTGCTTTTCCAGCTCAGATAGAGGTTGTTCAAGTAATACGAGCGTAAGCGACAGGGGCGTTCCATATTTATTCTGAGCAAGTACAAGAGGCTGTGCCCATTCATCATTTTCTTCCAACAACTGGCAAATACTCGGCTCAGATTTACTACCTGAACCAAAACAGCCGCTTAAACTTGCTACCACAAGCAAGAATAAACTCGTTCTGAAGATTACTGGTACGTTCATTTTATTGTTATCCCATGCCCTTGCAGGAATTCTACAAAGGCCTCTTCATCCATTACCGGAATATTTAACTCGTTGGCTTTTTTCAGTTTTGACCCAGCTCCAGGCCCAGCCACAACACAATCTGTTTTTGAAGAAACGCTGCCAGAGACCTTAGCACCAAGATCCTGAAGATACACTTTGGCTTCATTCCGTTTCATTTGTTCGAGCGTCCCTGTAAGCACCCAGGTTTTACCCTTTAATACTGCCTCAGAATCGTTATCCGCTACAACTTCACAGCTCCAATGCATACCAAAGCTTTTCAATTGTTGCTCTACAACTAATAGCTTTTCACACCAGTTTTTATCCTGAAGTTTTTCTAAAACACCTTGCTGTGCTTTTTTAGATACCTTCTCAATCCCTGCCAGTTGCCACTGATCCGTATTAAGTAATGAGGGAAGATCACCGTAAAACTCTGCCAGACGTTCAGCACCGACCTTAGCAATGCCCGAAATATCCATCCGCTCAATTAAAGCCCCAAACGATATACTTCCCTGCAAATCAGAGTCAACTTCCCCTTCATCAGTGATCGCCACTCCCTGAGCGAGCAAAGCATCAATAACTTCTGAATTATGCTGATCTGAAAAGAAATGGGTAATTTCAGCAGCCACTTCTCGACCGATTTCAGGTAACCAGGTTAATACTTCGGCCAAAGCAACCCGAATGTTCGCCAGATTCCCCAGGGAGTTCGCAAGAACACGAGCCGTTTCTTCGCCTACTTCAGGAATGCCGAGACTGTAGATAAACCGGGCTAAAGAAACCTGTTTACTGCTCGTAATTGAATCAACAAGATTTCGTGCAGACAGCGAAGCAAAACCCTCTAGTGGCTCTAATTGATCTGTCGTTAATTTATACAGATCCACCGGTGAAGAAACCAAACCTTCTTCAACCAGCTGTTCGACAATCTTATCGCCCAGGCCATCAATCTCCATCGCCTTACGAGAAGCATAATGGATGATTGCCTGCTGCAACTGAGCCTTACAGCTTAAACGGCCAACGCAGCGATACACCGCTCCTGCCGATTGTTGTTCACCCGATTTGGTTCTCCGGGTAATCTGCACCCGTTCAACATCCGACGCACACACCGGACATTGAGCTGGTGGCTCAATAACCTCAGCATCTTCAGGCCGCCTATCCAGTACCACTTGCACAACCTGAGGGATCACATCGCCTGCACGACGGATAACAACAGTATCTCCAACACGCACATCCAAACGCGCGATTTCATCCATATTGTGCAATGTCGCGTTAGAAACCGTGACGCCACCCACAAATACTGGTTCAAGACGCGCCACAGGCGTCACAGCACCTGTTCGACCCACCTGGAATTCAATGGCACGAACCTGTGTCATCTCTTCCTGTGCAGGGAATTTATGTGCAATTGCCCATCTTGGCGAGCGAGAAACAAACCCCAGTTCCTGTTGTTGAATAAGGCTGTTCACTTTAAACACTACGCCATCGATCTCAAATGGCAGTGAATCTCTGAGCGCCCCAACTTTCTCGTAGTAGTCCAGGCACCCTGCTACGCCATTAACCACTTCAAGCAGGTGATTCAGTTTAAAGCCCCAGCCTTTTAGTTGGCGAAGAATATCCGCATGCTTTTCCGGTAGAGCCCCACCTTCAACCACTCCCACACTGTATGCACAGAATTCTAGAGGTCGTGTTGCTGTAATGCGTGAGTCCAGCTGGCGTAAACTACCTGCGGCAGCATTTCGTGGGTTCACGAAAGTTTTTTCTCCAGCCGCTATAGCACGGGCATTAATCTGATCAAAACCCTGCTTTGGCAGATAAATTTCACCACGCACTTCAAGCCGCTCTGGATAGCCTGAACCTTGCAATTTAAGCGGGATATTCCTTACTGTTCGGACGTTCTGGCTAATATTCTCACCCGTAGAACCATCTCCGCGGGTAGCTCCCCTTACCAACTGACCATCTTCATACAACAAGCTGATCGCTACGCCATCTAGCTTTGGCTCACAGGCATACTCAATCACACCCTCATCATCAAGACGATCTCGGATTCTGCGCTCAAACGCCTGCATATCCTCTTCGTTGAATGCATTATCCAGCGAAAGCATTCTCATCTCATGAGCAACAGATTCAAATTCACTTAACGGAGCACCACCCACTCGCTGGGTAGGTGAATCATCAGAAGCAAATTCAGGGTTTTCTATCTCAAGTGATTGCAACTGTTTGAAAAGACGGTCATATTCAGCATCCGGTACAGTCGGATCATCAAGAACATAGTATTGATAGTTATAGAGGTTTAACTGCTCACGCAGTTTCAGAATCTGCTGTTCAATAGACACGGTGGGTCTCAGTTTGAGTTCAGAAAAGAAACGCAGCCGGAATTACTTGCTGCGTTTTTTCAGGTTTTTCATTTCGAAATCACGTACACGCTGGCGGTAGTGCTCAGCCGTTTGATTACGCATGACCGAACGGTCTTCATCCAGCATTTCACCGCCCAGATTCTTAGCAACCGTCTCAGCTGTGGCCAACATACATTCAAAAGCGTCCATCACGTCTTCAGGCTCTTCCATAGACATGAAGAACATCACCGCTTTAGTGCTCAGCGTTTCTGGCTGTTCTGGATTAAAGGTACCCGGTGGCAACGCATTCGCCATACTGAATTGCATAGCACCCTGCTGATCGTCATGTTCAAAGCGGTGATAAATATCCATATCACCAAAGCTCATTCCACACGCATCTACAATACGTTGCAGCATAGGGCCGTTAAACGTTTCCGCTTGTTTGGCAATCACCGAAATCACCAGCACATTTTCCGGATCAGGTTCTTTCTCAATGGCTTTTCTGGATTCAGTCGAAGTCGGCTCTTTATGCGAATCAGCAACTGCGCCTGCTACAGCAGGAGTAATAATATCCACTTCCGCTTCTGGCTCTTCTAGCTCTACTGACTCGTCTGATGCTTTAATTTCTACTTCCGGAGTGATCGGCTGATCATCAAGTGCTGAACCGAGAGAAAGATTCTCATACGGATCAACAGGCTCGCTCTCAGACTTCGGCTCAGGCACTTTCGACGTTTTATCTTTTTCTGGCTCTTCCGCCGGCATATCAAAATCAAATGGCGTTTGCGGATCAACATCATGCGCCTTTGGCGTAGTGTTCTCTACACCGGCCAGATCTAATTCAGGAAATCCTTCAGGCTCACTTGACTTATGTGGAGCAGGCTCAGTCTCAGCAATATCATCCATTAAGGCAGTGATAGGCTTATCAAAATCCAGATCCTGGTCGGGAATCGAATGCTCCACCACTTCTGGCTTCCAGGAAGCCTTTTCCGATTCTTCAGCAATTTCTTCCAGCACTGGAATATCTTCTACGGTAAGCGGCAGCTCTTCTGGCTCTGGCTCTGGCTCTGGCTCTGGCTCTGGCTCTGGCTCTTCAGCAGATTCACCCTGCTCCAAAGAATCTTCTATAACCAGATCAGTATCTTCAGGCTCAGGCTCTTCTGCCTCTAGCTGCTCACGTTCTGGTTCTGGTTCTGGTTCTGGTTCTGGTTCTGGTTCTGGTTCTGGTTCTGGTTCTGGTTCTGGTTCTGGTTCTGCATTGTGAGTACTTACACGAACTTCACCAAGAATACCGTCATCATCTACCCAGTTATCCTCAACAACAGAACGCTCAGATTTGATGGTTTCATGAGCATCCTCTTCATCTGCAGAGGTTTTTTCAGTTTCGTTACTGACGCGGGCAGGGCCAAGAATGCCATCATCGATATTAAGATGGTCATCCCAGTCATGCTGTGGAGCCTGAGGGGTTATTTCAGAATCTACCGGCAGGTCGGTAACGATAGGTTCTATCCGTTCAACATGATCTTCAGCAGATTCAATAACGGGATCGGGAACAACAGCGTCTGGAAAAACAGTGTCGGAAGATTCAGCAGCAAGTTCTGGCTTATGGTCTGAGAATAGCGGGTCACCGTCTGCTATGACCTTTCTTGCCCCACCATTAGGAAGTTCAGGATTGAAGCTTTCCGTGTTTTCTTCAGGAACATCAACAAAGTTCTTATCGATATTCATCTTCAGTCGGTTGCGGCCGCTTTGCATGCGACGCCAACCATCAAAAATTATCAGCAGAATTAAAATAATCCCGCCGATAATTAACCACTCACGCAGACCAATTTCCATGACCCAGTCGCGCCTCTATCCTGTTTGTATGCTTATTTATGCCAACTATAAAAGAGCCAGTATTATTCGACAACTTTATCCATGTTTAGAATCAAAGGAAGTCGGTT
>JASBRM010000267.1 GCA_030149405.1 Neptuniibacter sp.
TCATGGCTACATTATGCGAGTTCCATATGATGAAGGGGACCGACAGTTTGAGCTCTCGGTCGCAAGGAAAGATCTACAGGGTGAAGTTTTACCACATTTTGTAGTCTTAGCCAGGGATATCACTGATCGTAAAAAAGCCGAGCAAGAATTGCACATAGCGGCCACAGCGTTTAATTCACAAGAAGGAATGTTAATAACTGATAAGGATTATAGGATCTTGCGGGTGAACAGTGCTTTCACTCGGGTTACAGGTTATGAGCCTGAAGAAGTTATCGGGAAAACGCCCGCAATTTTAAGATCTGGTAAACATGAGTCTGATTTCTATAACAGAATGCTAACAGCCCTTTATGAAGATAAATACTGGCAGGGTGAAATCTGGAATAAGCGCAAGAACGGGGAACTGTATCCTCAGTTCTTAACTATCACAGCAGTACAATCTGAGTCTGGTGAAATAACCAATTTCGTTGGTTCATTTACTGATATTACCCAACGTAAACTGGATGAAGAGCATATTCATAAGTTGGCTTACTATGACCCTCTTACGGCTTTACCGAATAGGCGTTCACTTCAGGAACGTTTGGATAGTGCTCTGAGATCCTGTAACCGTACTGAGCAATTGGGTGCCGTAGTATTTATTGATCTTGATAACTTTAAAAACCTGAATGATACCAAAGGTCACAACACGGGGGATCAGCTCCTGATTCATGTGGCGGGGCGTTTAGTCCAATGCGTCAGAAATGCTGACATGGTTGCTAGGTTAGGTGGTGATGAGTTTGTCGTTGTGCTCGAAAATCTTGGTGCAGATGAATCTACAGCAGTTGCCACAGTTAGGCGGATCGTAGAGAAGATCAATATGTCATTGTCTTTTCCGTTTACCATTGGGCAGGAAAATTACCTTACTTCCTGCAGTGCTGGCGTAACCCTGTTCAGTCAGGGGGATTTGGTAGATGATGTTATGAAACGTTCTGATATGGCGATGTATCAGGCGAAAGAATCCGGTAAAAATACCTATCAGGTGTTCGACCCCGATTCCCATATGACTTTGTTCTCGCGGGCTGCGCTTGAGATTGAATTACGCAAAGCGCTGCCGCTCAATCAGTTTAAATTGTTTTACCAGGTTCAGTACCGAGGTGAAGAGGTCACCGGAGCAGAAATTCTATTACGTTGGTTTCACCCAGAGAGAGGTGTGATTTCTCCTGCTGAATTTATCCCCTTGGCTGAAGATACCGGGTTAATAATTCCAATAGGAGAATGGGTGCTCAATGAAGCCTGTAAACAACTAAAAATTTGGCAGAAGTCCGAGAAAACTGCGCACCTTACCTTAGCTGTTAATGTCAGTGCCCGGCAGTTTGAGCAAGAACATTTTGTTGAGGATGTGTTGTTGTGCCTGAAACGAAATGGGATAAAAGGAAGTCAGCTTAAGGTTGAGTTAACTGAAAGTATGGTGTTGTTGGATATCGAAGACACCATTGCAAAAATGAGTCAGTTAAAGCTCCATGGTGTACGTTTTTCTCTGGACGACTTTGGGACAGGTTACTCTTCGTTGCTTCATCTGAAGCGTTTACCGCTTAACCAGTTAAAAATTGATCATTCTTTTATCCGAGACATTATGACCGACTCAGACGATGCTGAAATTGTTCAGACAATCGTCTCTATGGGTCATACTCTGAGGTTGAACGTCATTGCTGAAGGTGTTGAAACAAAAGAACAGCAGCAGTTTTTATCTCACTGCGGTTGCGATTGTTATCAAGGCTATTTGTTTGGCAGGCCTATGCCGTTGGAAGAATTTCAGTTGAAGTTTTGTTCAGTTGCAGATGTTCAATCTGAAACTGTTTAGAAACTTATCTGTTCGTCCCAGAACTGCTCGAGGTTCCTGAGCTCTCCACGTAAACGTTTGAAATCCTCACTCTGAAAGAGTTGCTCAGCGGTGATCATTTCAAGGTGTTGATCAAATAGCTCCCCAATTAAGGTATGTATGGCTAGCCCTTTTTGGCTCAGCTTTATTCTGACAGAACGTAAATCATGTTCCGAACGTTCTTGCTTGATGTAGCCGTTACTTACCATTTTCTTAAGGTTGTAAGAGACATTGGAGCCTAGATAATAACCGCGGGTGCGGAGCTCACCGGCAGTCATCTCTCGATCACCAATGTTATGCAGCAGTAAAGCCTGGACACTGTTGATGTCGTTATACCCCAGAACTTCCAGTCTGATTTTTAACAGATCAAGAATGCGTCGGTGCAGTCGTTCAATTAAACGCAGGCATTCTAGAAAGTCTGTTCGACCATCAATATCACTTAATTCTGTCGGTTCCATGTTTACAGCTAGCCTAAGAAATAGTTGCTTCTATATTAATAAAAAAAATGCAGGAATAGCAAAGTGTTAGCGCGTTATTCCAGCGGGCTCTCTAACTTATTTCAATTTGGAAGTTAGTAAAAATGTATAATCCTGCTAACATTACCTTAGACTTAGGCGAAACTAGGCATGGATTGTTTGGTTTCTTTAGGTCGTTCCAGCGAATAGATCCTCTCTCGAGAAGGGCAAACCTTGAGCAATCAGGGGACGCAAAGCTACAGGTCCCTCGCGGATGGCTGAGCTGCCGAAGGAGAGCCTCTCCTTTTTATATTTTCTTACTTTTTCAGTGGATGATCCGCAGGTAGTTGACGCTCTATCCAGAGTGCCAGCTTATGTTTCATATGCAATTCGTTTTCCTGATCTTTTGCCAGTGGTTGGATCAGGCCATCATTAACAAACAAGCGGTACAGTACTTCAATCTTATTGGATTGACTGTCCGTTGCTTCAAAGCTGCCTGCACCGCGCTTTTCGAAATAGACTTGCCCTACTCGAAGGGCTTCTTTTAATAACTCAGCTTCGTTTTTGAGTTTTTTCATCTTGTCAGTTCCCCAACGGCTATCCTTAAAGTGGCATTCATAAGCTTAACTTTGGTCTGAAAATGCATGGAAAACAAGTTAATAATCAGAAGATGAAGTCAACTTTGGACAAGGATGTTAAAAAGTTGCAAAAACGCATCATCCAGCACTCCGAGAATGTGGAAGGAGAGTTGGTTCATGATATCCGCGTGATCTGTAAAAGGGTCAGAGCTGAGTTGTTGCTACTGAAGTCAAAGAGTCAACAAAGCAGGCTTAAAAAGATTAGTAAGGAAATAGCCGGTTCCCTTTCTAGCATAAGGGATGACGAGGTTATGTTGGATACCTGTGATAGTCTTTTCAGGGATGTAAAAAGTGATTCGTTGAACGAATTAAGGAAGAAGTTGGAATCTGAGCGTGACAAACAAAAAGTGGACGCGGATTCACTGCTAGAAAAACTTAACCAGCTAAAGTCAGATCTTAAAGGGCGTTCTTATACCCACAAAGCTGAGGATCGTAATCACACCTCTGTTGATGCCGCGAAAGAAAAAAGCCGAGAAAAATATAAGAAGTTGGATTCTAAGAACCGAGAAACATTCCATGATTGGAGAAAAGCGGTTAAAGCCTATCTCTATCTTATGAAACTCAACAATACTGAGTCACATGCAAAACTCCCTCAGGAGAAGGAATTGGCTGAATGCCTAGGCTTACTGCATGATCTGTATGTCTTTGATGATGTGGTATCCAAACGCTATGCCGAATTTACAGATTACCTGAGAGAGCCGTTTTCGAATCGG
>JASBRM010000277.1 GCA_030149405.1 Neptuniibacter sp.
GCGATTATCATCGGTTAACAGGTCTGTTTTATTCAACAGGATCACTGGCTCAATGCCGCTGAGTTCGGAAGCTACCAGATATCGGTCGATCAGATTGGCAAACGGGGTGGGTTCTACAGCAATGGTGATAACAATAAAGTCGATATTAGCCGCAACCGGCTTCATCTCGCCGTATGGATTCGGTCGCAGTAATTCGGTCGCGCGTTCCTGCTTGGCGACGACAACGCCACTCTCTTTACCCATGCGCCAGATAACCCGGTCACCGGTAACCAGTTGTCCAAGGTTAGTACGCATATGGCAGCGGAAGATTTCCCCTTGTGAATCACCTTCAGTCGCTTCGACATCCACCGTGCGGCCGAAGTGGGAGATAATCAGGCCATGTTGTTCAGGGCCTAAGTCGCTACTTTCGAGTTGCTGATCAATCGAGGCATCTTTTTTTGAAGCACGGGCGGTACGCTCTTCCTGAATTTTCTGAATACGCCAGTTTTGCCGACGTGTAAGTTTACGTTTCGCCATAATTTAAAATGCGATTCTGGGATCGCAAAAAGTGCCTTTATCAAAGAAAGATAAGAGAATGTACGTTATTCTAAGGGAAATGCCAGAGCCTGTTAACAGTAAGCA
Organism: Neptuniibacter sp.; assembly: GCA_030149405.1. Taxonomy (GTDB): domain Bacteria; phylum Pseudomonadota; class Gammaproteobacteria; order Pseudomonadales; family Balneatricaceae; genus Neptuniibacter. The sequence goes on from JASBRM010000277.1 coordinate 622, forward strand.
ACACGCGAATGGCTCTGATACCTGTATCAATTCTGGAGGTGATAAGTGGCTGATAAGAATAATTTGATCTGGATTGATCTGGAAATGACCGGGCTTGAACCAAAAACCGATGTCATAATCGAGATCGCAACCATAGTGACGGATTCAGATCTGAATATTCTGTCGGAAGGTCCGACTCTGGCCATTCATCAACCGGACGAAGTGCTGGATGCTATGGATGAGTGGTGTACCAATCAGCACGGTAAGTCTGGACTGACCCAGCGGGTTAAAGACAGCCAAGTCACAGAAGCTGAAGCAGAACAGCAAACCATCGAATTCCTTAAACAGTATGTTGAAGCGGGAGCTTCACCGATGTGCGGTAACAGCATTGGTCAGGACCGTCGTTTCCTGGATAAATACATGCCGGATCTGGAAGCGTTTTTCCATTACCGCAATCTGGATGTGAGTACACTTAAGGAATTGGCTAAACGCTGGAAACCGGCAGTTGCTGCGGGTGTGGTGAAAAAAGGCTCACATTTGGCACTTGATGATATTAAAGACTCTATTGAAGAGCTTAAGCACTATCGGGAACATTTTATTAAAGTGGATTAAAAAATAAGTTTATTTCGTCGTAGGTGCTCATTAATTGGTGGTGCCTGCGGCACATCTCCTTTCTGAAGTCGCTTAATCGCCCACTCCACATGTTCTCGCACAATCCCTGATGGATGGTTGAGTTTATTCTGCAACGCGGCTTGAATTAATTCGCCACCCGAGCTATTCCCCAGAGCGACAGCAATATTACGCAGCCAGCCAATATAACCGGTGCGGCGAATCGCTGAGCCTTCGGTTCTTTTTAGGAACTCTTCTTCGGTCCATTCAAACAGTTCCAGTAGGCTGCTCTTATCCAGTTTCTGGCGAGGGTGGAAATCCTGTTCTGCAGTGAAGTTGGAGAAACGGTTCCAGGGGCAGATTAGTTGGCAATCGTCACAACCAAAAATGCGGTTTCCCATCAGTGGTCTTAGGTCTTCCGGGATTGAACCATCCAGCTCGATCGTCAGATAAGAGATGCAGCGACGGGCATCCAGAACGTTAGGTTTTGGAAAGGCATTGGTTGGGCAAACATCTAAACATGCGGTGCACTTACCACAGTGGTTTTCTGTCTCTGGTGTATCAATGGGCAACGGCAGATCGATAAACAGTTCCCCAAGAAAGAACATAGAGCCTGCGCTGCGGTTTAAAACCAAGGTGTGTTTTCCGCGCCAGCCAATGCCGGCTTTCTCTGCCAGTGGCCGTTCCAGAATGGGAGCACTATCCACAAAAGCCCTGAAAACACTGCCACCGACCGCTTTATCAATCTTTTTGCCCAGTTCAGTCAGGCGCTTTCGAATCAACTTGTGATAGTCACGGCCCAGGGTGTAGCGGGAAACATAGGCCTGTTGGTTATCCGAAAGATTGTCCAGAGCTTGAGTAGAAGGGGGGAGGTAATCCATACGGACGCAAATAATCCGTTGGCTTCCCGGTAAGAGGTGATCAGCGCTGAAACGTTTATCCAGATGATTTTCCAGATAAGCCATCTCACCGTGAAAGCTTTGTTCTAACCAGTTGAGGTAATGATCTTTTTCAGCGCTGAGATCGCAGTCAGTAATGCCGCATTGCTGAAAGCCCAGCTCCTGAGCCCAGCGTTTAATATCGTCAGCCAGTTGGCTGAGCATTTCTGGTGTGTAGTCCGGCATCGATTCAGGCTTGCTCTGTCCGATAGGTATTAACCATAATTACAGTAAATAAGGGAGTTAAACAGATGTCAGTAAACAGAGCTGCTTTACCTGCGTCATTATACACGGCAGATCAGACCCGTTCACTGGACCGGATTGCTATTGAGGAATTCGGTATCCCGGGAATTCGTTTGATGCAGCGTGCAGGACATGCGGTGTTTGCGGAAATAGTGGAGCGTTTCCCACAGTTGGAATCCATAAGTATCTTTGCCGGAGCCGGTAATAACGGCGGTGATGGTTTGATCATTGCCTTGCTAGCCAGACAGAAAAACATTGATGTGCAGCTCATTTGTGTCGGCTCAGAGGATTTTCCTGAGAAATTGCAGGGTGAAGCACGTCAGGCCTGGAAACTCTTGGGTGAAATTAATGGGGAATACGAACTTTATAAGCCCGGTATGGCGATTCGGGGAGATCTGGTCGTTGATGCTTTGCTTGGCACGGGTTTGTCCGGAGATGTTCAAGGTTTGTTCAGGGATGCGATTAATCAGATAAATGCTGCCAGTACCCCGGTTATTGCCGTCGATATTCCATCGGGCATCTGTGCGGATACGGGGCGTGTGCTGGGCGAGGCGGTAGTCTCAGATATTACGGTGAGCTTTATTGGGTTGAATCGAGGATTGTTAACAGGGGATGCGGTTAATTATTGCGGTGAGGTGCTGTTCGATAATCTGAAGGTTCCTGATGAGGTTTATGCGAAGGTGCCCACTGTTGTTTACAGAACAACCCAGCAGGACCTGCTAAGGCTGTTGCCGCGACGTGAACGTTCATCACATAAAGGTAAAAATGGTCATCTGCTGATTGTGGGTGGCAATCAGGGCATGGGAGGGGCTGCGCTTCTCGCGTCTGAAGCGGCAATCCGCAGCGGTTCTGGATTAGTTTCACTGGCAACCCGGACTGAACACATAACGGCATCTTTAAGTCGCTCCCCTGAGGTGATGTGCCATGGGGTGGAAAAGGTCGCAGACCTGAAGCCTCTGATTTTTAAGGCGGATGTAGTCGTGATCGGACCGGGTTTGGGCCAGAACGCCTGGGCAGAACAGATGTTGAGAGAGGTGCTGGCGACACATAAAAAAGTCGTGTTGGATGCTGATGCTCTGAATTTGATGGTAGAAAAGGAGCTGTTTAATCCGAATGATGATCTGGAGAGTATCTGTACACCTCATCCCGGTGAAGCATCGCGTATATTGAATAAGCCGGTGGCTGAATTACTTCAGGACAGGTTCAAAACATTAGATGAATTGCAGTCCCGGTGCGGCGGTGCAGTTGTTTTGAAAGGGGCTGGATCGCTATCAACTGCAGGTAAAACGGTCTCTTTATGTAATAAAGGTAATCCAGGCATGGCAGTCGGGGGCATGGGCGATGTATTATCCGGCATCTGTGGCGCTTTTCTGTGTCAGGGTTTGGATACGGAAGAAGCCGCTGCGATGGCTGTTTATGTTCATGCAGCTTCGGCCGATTTAATAGCAGAAGATCAGGGTGAAATAGGACTGTTACCATCGGATCTGTGCCAAGTAATACCTAGAGTTATAAACAATAGATGAGTGATAAGTATCAGGTTGCCCTGCCAGATGAGCAGGCAATGGTTGAGTTTGGCCATAAAATTGCCTCAGTGACTGCGGGCAAAGGCGTAATATTCCTGTTCGGTGATCTGGGAATGGGAAAAACAACATTAAGTCGCGGTGTTCTGAGAGGCTGTGGCCATCAAGGTTCTGTTAAGAGTCCTACTTATACACTGGTTGAACCTTATGAGGTTGGAGATCATCGTATCTATCATTTTGATTTGTATCGTTTGGCTGATCCGGAAGAGTTAGAGTTTTTAGGTATCCGGGATTATTTCGATGAGCAGGCTTTATGTTTGGTAGAGTGGCCTGATAAGGGCAAAGGCATATTGCCCGAGCCGGATTTGATTCTGCAAATAGAACTGGAAGGTTTGGGCAGAAAGCTGTCCTGGGAACCAAAAACTGAATATGGCAGTCAACTTGCCGATAAACTGTTAGATGTAAAAGCTTAGGAAGGGGGTTTTCAGGCTTTGATGCAGTTGCTGAAGCTACGAAATTTGTGTTGCTGTTTTATCGCATTTTGTCTACTGCTGTGTGGATCTTATCTGCACGCCGCTGACGTTAAAAATGTGCGAATCTGGTTGGCCCCGGATCATGCTCGTCTGGTTTTTGATATGACCGGGCCTGCTTCCCATAAAGTATTTACCCTCAGTGGCCCCGACCGAATTGTTCTGGATGTGAACAAAGCCTCAATTTCTGCAGACCTCACCAAAGTGGGTTTAGATAAAAGCCCGGTACAGAGAATCCGCTCAGGTAAAAATGGCGATACCCTGCGTTTAGTGCTTGATCTGAAACGCGCCGTAAGGCCCAAAAGCTTTGAATTGAAACCAAACCAGAAATACGGTCATCGTCTGGTATTGGATCTTTACGAGAAAGAGAAAGTAAAAAAGCCGGTTAAATCGGCATTGCCTAAGCCGGTAGCAGGCAGGGATATTATTGTTGCCATCGATGCCGGGCATGGTGGTGAAGATCCGGGAGCTATAGGCCCTGGGCGAGTACGCGAAAAAGTTGTCGTGTTTGCTATTGCTAAAGAGCTTAAACGTCTTTTAGATCGTACTCCCGGTTATAAAGGTCAACTGACCCGAACCGGTGACTATTACATCAGTTTGCGTGGTCGAACTAAGGCAGCAAGAAAACAGAATGCAGATCTGTTTGTGTCCATTCATGCGGATGGTTTTAAAGATAAGCGTGCCCGTGGCGCATCTGTCTGGGTGCTTTCCTCCAGAGGGGCGAGTAGTGAAATGGGTCGCTGGCTCGCACGTAAAGAAAACAGTGCTGATCTGATTGGCGGTGTGGGCAGTGTAAGTCTGGAAGATAAGGATGATGTGCTCGCCAGTGTGCTGTTGGATATGTCCATGACGGCCAGTCGTGAGGATAGCCGTTCGGTCGCTAAACAGATCCACTCAAATATTCGCCGTTTTGCCAAAATGCATAAGCCTCATGTGGAACAGGCCGGTTTCGCAGTGCTTAAATCGCCTGATATTCCTTCAATTTTGGTAGAAACCGGTTTTATTACGAACCCTGGTGAAGCGGCGAAACTGAAAACGAAAAGTTATCAGAAGAAAATGGCGAACGCGATTTATCAGGGGATCACCCAGCACTTCAGCCGTAAACCGCCCGCTTTAACCTATATTGCCCAGCGCAAAGCTGAGAACAATAAAACCCACAAAGTGGTTTCCGGCGATACTCTGTCCGTCATTGCTTCCAGAAACGGTGTATCATTGAGCGCATTACGCAAAGCGAACAACCTGAAAAGTGACCGTATTAAGGTTGGTCAGGTGTTACGCATTCCTAAGAGTTAAACTCAAAAGTTAAAACCAAGGAATATTCATGTCTCGAATTCAGCTGCTGTCCCCGCGGCTTGCCAACCAGATTGCTGCGGGTGAGGTTGTTGAGCGCCCTGCATCTGTCATCAAAGAAATACTGGAAAATAGCCTGGATGCCGGCGCCAATAAGATTGATGTAGAAGTTGAGCAGGGTGGCATCAAGCTGATGCGAATTCGTGATAATGGCGGTGGTATTGAAAAAGATGACCTGCCGTTGGCGCTGAGCCGTCACGCTACTTCCAAAATAACGGTTCTGGAAGACCTTGAAGCTGTTGGCAGTCTTGGCTTTCGTGGGGAGGCACTGGCCAGTATCAGCTCTGTATCCCGTTTAAACCTGACTTCGCGTCAGGCTGATCAGGATAATGCCTGGATGGTACAAACCGAAGGCCGGGATATGGAGGCGCAACTTGAGCCTGCGGCTCATCCACAAGGTACAACGGTTGAAGTTAAAGACCTGTTCTTTAATACCCCGGCACGACGTAAATTCCTGAAGACAGAAAAAACTGAATTTCGCCATCTCGAAGAGGTGGTAAAACGCCTGGCGTTGAGCCGTTTTGATGTTGCATTTCAACTCCGTCACAACGGCAAGGTGATTCATCAGCTGAGACAGGCTGACAGTGAAATCGAACAGGAGCGCCGGGTTGCGAGTATCTGTGGTTCAGCGTTTATCGATAATGCCTTGAAAGCTGATGTAGTGGCTGATGCTTCAGGTCTGCGACTCTGGGGTTGGGTGGGTTTGCCTACTTTCTCTCGAAGTCAGGCTGATTTGCAGTACTTTTTTGTTAATGGCCGAATGATTCGTGACAAAGTAGTCACTCATGCTGTGCGGCAGGCTTATTCAGACGTGCTTTATCATGGCAGACACCCGGCTTATGTATTGTTCCTGGAGTTGGATCCGTCGCTGGTGGATGTGAATGTTCATCCAACTAAACATGAAGTGCGCTTCCGTGAAAGCCGATTAGTCCATGATTTCCTGTTTAGAACTTTGCATCGTCTGATCGCGGATATGCGCCCAGAGGATCAACTGTCAGAAGCGACAGCTACTAACCCGGCAATGGGTCTTCAGTCACCAAGCCAGCCTGAACAGCAGAACTTTGAACAGTCCAGAATGGCGTTTAGGAGTTCCCCAGCTCAGCCGTCCTTTACGGCCCCTAGTACGTATTCTCAGAGTTCTCAGCCCAGTGTGAATCAGGTGCGGGAACAAGTTAGCGGTTATGGTGCTTTGCATCCTGAAGTTGAGCAAAGGTCTTCTTTGGAGAATGTTGGCTCTTTTGACTCGCAACCTCAGGCTGAAGAGGAGTGTCCGCCACTAGGCTATGCAGTCGCCCAGATACACGGCGTGTTTATTCTGGCTGAAAACCAGCATGGTCTGGTTGTTGTGGATATGCACGCCGCGCATGAACGTATTGTGTACGAGCGTATGAAGCAATCTTATGAGCAGGATGTCGTTCGTTCCCAGCCATTATTGGTTCCATTGAGCCTTGCTGTCAGCCAAAGGGAAGCGAACTGTGCTGAAGAGCAGGCAGAAACCTTTAAGCGTCTAGGCTTCGAACTGGCTCGAATGGGTGAAGAAACGCTGGTGGTTCGACAGGTTCCTGTTTCGCTGGCTAAAGGTAATGTGGAACAACTAATTC
>JASBRM010000230.1 GCA_030149405.1 Neptuniibacter sp.
AGCTGAAGACCGGTTCAAGGTGGTGGCCAGAACTTTAAACCTGGAAATTGATGGTTTAACGACGCCACAGGTTCAGAAAAAGTTAATCCAGCATGTTATTCAATTAAAAGATGAAGTCGGGTTGTCTCAGAAGCTTAAAGAGAAAGGTGTCTCTTCAAGTGATATTCCTCATTTGTCGGCAAAAGCAATTATTGATCCTTGCATGCTTACTAACCCAAGAAAGTCCAATAAACGTGATGTAGAAGTGGTTTATGAAGAAGCACTCTGAGAACAGAGCTGATGCAGTTACCAGTCTCTTAGGTCTAGGAAATCACTCGACACGTAAAAGTTATTACCCTGAGCTGGTTGATAAACTTGAAGAGCTGGAGGAGGAAAAAAATCGTTACAAATGGCTCTTCGAGAATGCACTGCATGGAATTTTTCAGGCTGAGTTGCATGGCACAGTATTAAGCGCGAATCCATCTATAGCCACAATTCTGGGTTATCCATCGCAGGAAATCTTTCAGGCTTCTATCTCCCATATAGGCAAACATCTCTTTGCCAACGAGCATCATTACACCTGTTTTTGCGAGCAGTTAGAAAAAAATGGCAGTGTGCGAGGTATGGAGGTCGTTTTCCAAAAGATCAATGGAGAAGTCATTCATATTGCAATTAATGCACTTATCAAAAATGTGGATAGCCGTACTCCGGTTATAGAAGCATTTGTAATGGATATTACTGAAAGGAAGCTGGCTCAAAATAAGTTGAAAAGGCTTAACGAAGAGCTTGAAATGCGGGTAGATAATCGAACGCAGGAGCTTGTTACATTAAATGATAAGTTGTGGCAGGAGATAAGGGAAAGGGAACAGGTCCAGCAAGAGTTAAAGATTGCTAAAGATCTGGCAGTGCAGGCAAACAGCAGTAAAGATAAGTACCTAGCAGCGGCGAGCCATGATCTGTTGCAGCCAATGAATGCTGCCCGGCTTTTAATATCTGCACTTAGGGAAAGAAAATTACCTGAAGATGATTCTGCACTAGTAGAGCGAGTGCATCTCGCTTTGGATAATGCAGAGGAGTTACTTACAGATCTTCTGGATATTTCAAAGCTGGATCAACAAGCAGTTAAGCCCGATATAAATGAATTTTATTTGAGTCAAATCTTGTCCAGCTTGTCAGCAGAGTTTCAACCTGTAGCCGAAAACAAAGGCCTACAAATGGATTTTGTCGAATGTTCTGCGGTTGTGAGAAGTGACTCACGTTTATTGGTCAGGATTATTAGAAATTTCATCAGTAACGCTATTCGCTATACCCATAGTGGAAGGGTGCTTTTAGGCTGTCGACGAAAGAATGGAGCCGTATCAATAGAGGTCTGGGATACTGGTGGTGGTATTCCGCAGGACCAGATTGATCACATCTTTCAGGAGTTTCAGCAGTTGGAATGTGACAAGGGGCGAGACAGGCAAGGTGTTGGCTTGGGTTTGGCAATTGTTGACCGCATCGCAAAAATACTCGATCACAAGATAACAGTCAGATCTGAAGTGGGTAAAGGCTCTGTATTTTCGGTTGAATTGCCTGTTACGAAACCAGTGGCTAATCAATGGCAACAGCCATCATGTATAACACCCGTTCCAGATCTGGTTTCCGGAACAAGTATTCTGGTTATCGATAACGAAGAAAATATTCTTGCCAGTATGTATGCTCTGCTGCAGCAGTGGGGTTGCAATGTTTCTATAGCAACCACGGCCGACGAGGCCATCCAGCAATGTCGTGAGGATGGTATTATTCCAGAGATCATACTCGCTGATTTTCATTTAGATGACGATGCATTAGGTACGGATGCTATTGCCGCCGTTAGACATGCATTTGAACTCGATATCCCAGGCGTAATGCTGACGGCTGATAGAAGTGCTGAGTGCCGGCAAATGTTTAAGAGTCTGGGGCTGCCTGTTCTGAATAAACCAGTAAAACCGGGCAAGCTCAGAGCGCTGATTACTCATCTTAAGTAAGCTTCGAATCTGTATTTAATTGCTACTTAAGTCTGTATCTGTAAATAAGTTAATTATTAATCAATGGGTTATGCGGCTTTATTAGATCGGTAATTGGGGTCGCAAGTAGTATTTTTGTATCTATTCTTAAGTCTTAGAATTGATGTGACCCTGCTTGGAGAATAATAAAATGGGCGCGGAACCAAATTTCAAGACAGCCTACACTTTTAGTCCTGACCCTGAAACGGCTGCAAATGACTTAAAACAGCAGCTATCTGATCCAAAAATAAATTTTATACTCTTTTTCTGCTCTGCTGAATACGACCTAGATAAGTTAGCGTCGGCGCTCAATAAACAGTTTAAAGATATTCCACTGACAGGTTGTACAACCGCAGGTGAGATCACCCCTCAAGGGTATGGCCAGGGTTGTATATCCGCGATTGGTTTCCAGCAAGAAGGCTTTGCGATAGAAGCTGCACTGATCGAAAGTCTTGAAGAGTTTAGCCTGACTGATGCGCAGATGGTTGTTGAACAATTGATAGCGGGTTGTCGCAAACATGAGATTGCTCTGATTAAAGGGAATACATTTGCGCTTACGCTATTTGATGGTCTTTCAATTCAGGAAGAGAATGTACTGGTTGCACTTAACTCAGCTTTGGGCAGTATTCCTAACTTTGGCGGTTCGGCGGGTGATGACCGTCACCTCGCTAAAACACACGTGTTCTACAAAGGGCAGTTTCATACGGGTGCGGGTGTCGTTCTAATGGTAAATACACTTTACGACTTCCAGGTATTCAGCACCCATCACATGAAAAGCTTAGGTGAGAAACTCATTGTAACTGAGGCTGATGCGGATTCACGTCGTGTCTATGAGTTAAACGCTGAGCCAGCAGCAAAAGAATATGCACGAGTGATCGGTGTTCCGGTAGAGGATCTGAATCATGAAGTCTTCGCACTCAACCCAATAGCGGTAAAGATTGGTGAAGAATATTTTGTCAGATCCATTCAGCAGGTTAATGAAGATCTTAGCCTGAAGTTCTACTGTGCTGTTGAGAACGGCATTGTAATGACGGTAATGGAGCCTGCTGAGATGACCTCTGATCTGATTCAGAAATTGGATAAGATACGTCAGAAAATTGGGGAGCCTCAATTAATCATAGGTTGTGATTGTTTCCTGAGGAAACTCGAATCTGAATTGTTAGGTTATAAAGATTCTGTTTCCGAACTGCTCAAAGAAAACAAAGTGATTGGTTTCAACACTTATGGTGAGCAGATGGAGGGGATGCATATCAACCAGACCTTCACAGGCGTAGCACTGGGGAGAAATCTGGATGCCGGATAGTTCACTCGAGCAGCGTTTAGCTGTTCTTGAAGAGGAAAACCGTAAGCTTAAAAAAATTAATTCAGTACTCGTTGAGCGTGTCGAGTCAGGCAGTGCTCAGGGGACTAATGCTTATTCAGCGTTTGAACACTCAGTTGTACTTGCAGAACAAGTTCGGGAAAGAACTGAGGCACTTAATATGGTGCTATCTGAGCTCAAAAGCAGCCACGGTGCTCTCAAGCAGGCCAACGAGCAAGCGGCTCTTGCAAATCAACGTTTGGTTGATGCTATTGAAAGTATTTCTGATGCTTTCGTGTTGTTTGATGCTGATCGCAAAATCGTGCAATACAACAGTAAGTTCAGCTCTGTTTGGCAGTCAACGGGTCTGAAAATTGAGACGGGCACAACGATTCAGGACATTACCCGTCTTGCCAAAGAGAGCGGGTTAATTTCTGAAGAGTACCCAGCTTCAAATATTGGTAGTACGGTATATCGCTTATCCGATGGCCGTTGGGTACAGATGAGCGAAAGACCCACTCAGGATGGTGGTCTGGTAATTCTGTACACAGATATTACGGCGCTCAAAGAACGTGAAACGGCACAGCGTGAGCATGAACTAGCTCAGAAAACTGAACAGCTTCAACGGACTGTCGATAACCTCTCACAAGGGGTTGTATTGGTAAACTCGGAGGGCGCTGTTGAGCTTTGGAATGACCGCTTCCTAAATCTGACGGGTGTCGACCCTTCACTGGTTGATGACTATCCTCCTTTTGCTGCTTTGATGTTAGATAACCATTCCATTCTCCAGCATGCTTTGACCGCTGCACAGCAAGGTGAAGTTTTGGCCTCTGAGCAAAGAGGTGAGAGTGGTCAAGTAATTGAAGTTAGAACACACCCAATGCCACAAGGTGGTTTCGTTAATACCTATACGGATATTACCGAACGCCATCAATATGCTGAAAGCTTAAGGCAAAACGAACAGTGGATTCGCTTAATTACGGATAACGTACCGGCATTAATCGCATACCTTGATCAGGACCTCCACTACCGATTTGCCAACAAGGTTTATGAAGAGTGGTTTGGTAAAGA
>JASBRM010000279.1 GCA_030149405.1 Neptuniibacter sp.
GCGGATTCCATTACGACTCAATCGGGGAATAAACATGAGTGACTTAACTACGATTCGCGACCTGGCAGGGCTGGGTAACGAGGCTTCAGCGATCAGTGATTCGGCTCTGGTCATCATCGATGCGCAAAACACCTATTGTGAAGGGGTAATGAAACTTGATGGTGTAGATGCAGCAATGGATGAATGTAAAAGCTTGCTGGAACGTTTCCGTGCCGCGGGCAGACCTGTTTTCCACGTTCGTCATGATGCCGGCCCTGGCACTCCATACGATGTTACCGCACCTATAGGCCAGATTGCAGATATTGTCGCTCCCATTGAGGGCGAAGCGGTAATCACCAAAAATTACCCAAGCTCATTTGTACAAACAGAACTGGACGACCTGTTGAAAGAAGCCAATGTCAGCAACCTTATTCTGACCGGGTTCATGTCACATATGTGTGTAAACTCAACTGCCCGCGGCGCTTTCTCACTGGGCTATAACCCTACGGTAGTTGCCTCAGCTACAGCCACTCGCTCACTGCCATCAAAAGTGACTGGGAAGGATGTCCCATCCGATCAGGTGCAGGAAGCAGCGCTTGCGGCATTGTCAGACCTGCCATCAGCGGTTGTCGCCTCCGTATCTGATGTTCCAGACTAAGTCTGCCGAAAAATAGGCCGCTTGCTCAAGAGCGGCCTGTCCCAAAATAGCGCTAAAGTACATTTGGATCCCAGACCGCTCTTTGTCATAGTAATGGCCGTTTGCAAGAATCTGTTGTCTGCTTTAAGGAATCCATCATGCCAGTATCCAAACTCCATACTCTGATCGCCGCCTCTGCTCTGATAACCAGCGGGTTAACAAACATGGCGTTCGCAGATGAGGTGGGATGTGCCGAGAAATACAACCTGTATGCAGAAGCCCAAACTAACTGGCAAAACAACAGCGCGGCACGTGCCGTTGAGCTGTTACCTGAGCATGCAGAGCGCATCAACGAATACCGTGATATTCAGCTGACCATGATTAAAAGGCGCAAGCTGGCAGTACATCTCGCTCTGGAAAATTATCCCGATCAGGTAGAAAGCTGGGGCAGTATCAACCGCTGGATTGAATTATCCCCCGAACTAGAAACTAAACTTTCTGGCCTCAGCCCTGAGTTTCAACAGCTAACGGAAAAGTACCAGCAACTCATCTCAAAACCGGCATCCACTTCAGATGATGAGTTTTCAGCAACCTTCAGAAAAACTGCAATATCGGATCCTGAATTTATGCAGTTGATGGATGATTTCAATCTTAAATCCAGAGAGATCAACTCCCTTTCCTGTAAGAAGTAATTATCTGACCCCATCGATAAACATTCGAGCCTAGTACCTTTCCCCTCTGAATAAGCCCTATGAGTCGGATTCCTTGTAGGAATTTGACTCAAATCAGCTTACCGACCACTTGGTTGGCTCAAACTAAAATTCGCACTTAAACTAAACGGAAGTAATAAAAGATGAGTTTCCAATGGTTGTGGATAAGAAGTACACATCTAAAGCTTGCTCTGAGTGTTTAATGACAGCTATAAAAATTAACTCTGGGACAAGCATTAAAAGCTGGAGTGACTTAGGGGGTATAGGCCCTCTGTGCGAACCCTGCCTTAAAGCTATTCAGGCTGAACTTAACTCCTCCCAAAAAGAGAAGTCAGACATAAAGGTCAAACAATTAGATTAGTTTTATTATGGAGCTATTGATCAAAACAGTTCTACATCATCCCTGTGTGAAGACTTCGACGTAACATCATCATAATTAACAATCTGGTTACGACCATTTCTCTTCGCTTCATATAAGGCACGATCAGCGTGTTCGAAATGAAGGCCCGGAGGAGTAATCGGGTCAATAATTGTATAACCGATACTTACGGTGACCTGACCTGATGGGAAGTTATAGTTTTCCACCTCTTTATGAAAACGCTGGATGGCTGCCAAAGCTTCATCTGGGTCTGCATTGTTCAGGATCACGACAAATTCCTCACCTCCATATCGGAATAAGAAGTCAGTATGCCGAAACATTTTCTTCATGAGGTCAGTGAAATGAATCAGAACCTCATCTCCAAACAAATGACCGAATGAATCATTAATTTTCTTGAAATGATCAATATCCAAAGCAATCATCCAAGAAGGTTTTATCTCAGATTTTTGATTGCTGCGATGGTAAACAACGACATCATTAAGGCAAAATTCAAGAGTTTGACGATTCGGTAGGCCCGTAAGGGAGTCACGTTCTTTGGAATCTAAAAGTGCTACTTGATTAGCGTAAATACCAAATACACCTTCAACCATAACCTGGTCTTTACTGCTGACAGTCCCCGTAAGCAATATAGCCCTTCTAGGAATAACATCTTTTACAACATCCAGTAGCAGATAATTCTGATCTTTGAACTTCATGTTCGTCAGACCACCCTTACTCTTGGATATGGCCATCCGCAGCAGTTCAGTATTCCGATCTGAAAAATTTTCATCCAGAGTCAAAGGAAATCGACGGATTGAAATTCCATTCTTACACCCAGAATCCACAAAGACTTCATAGGATGCGACATCATCAATGCCATCTAAGGAGGATAGAAAATGAATAACAGCATGTGTCAGTGAATGATATGTCTTATGTGCAAGAAATTTCGCTGAAATTTCAAATGCTTTCTGAACATCCATTTCATTACTTGGCATAGCCACACCTCAATAAAAACTACGGATATGATCTGAAAGAGCATCAATAGGTGTAATTATACGCAATCTGAGAGCGATAGTAGAAATTACGCTGCCTTTAGCCGTAATTATTTGCCCGAAAAGTGCAGGATAATTTCAAAGCCCTTACAAAAATAACCGTACTTTTTACGTCACATCTCATCGATTGGATCAATTGACATATTTCTGCACCAAACCTATACAGATAAAACAAGGATAGAACCGCTACCCAAGTTCCAGAGCTGGCATTTAATGAACTGATCTGGCAATGACTGGTCAGTCGTAATATCAAACAACATCTGTACTTTAAGCAAAGTATTTAAGAGGCTTATAACATGAAACGTCATTTCCCGAATTCACTGCCTCTATACAGTTTTGTTTTTCTACTGGCATCCTTATTTAGTGCAGGTTCGAATGCGAATGAGCCTCAACTTACTACTGAAACCATGCTTGAGGGATTCAAGCATCCCTGGGGGATGACCTGGATTGATCAAAACACTCTGATCATTACTGAAAAAGAGGGCAAGGGCTGGATAGCCAACGTAAATAGCCGCAAAAAACAGCCAATTTATGGTTGGCCAGATTCCATCAATTCAGATGGACAAGGTGGGTTACTGGATGTTGTCGCAGATCCCATGTTCGCAAAAAACAAAAGGTTATATTTCAGTTTCAGCCATCAGGAAGGCCGGAATAAGTTCACCACCCGGGTTGCTTCCGCAAAATTAGAAGGTGATCGGCTAATCAACAGGAAAGTGCTGTTCACCGCATTACCCTACAGTAACAAGGTCCATCATTACGGTTCCCGTTTAGCTTTAAAAGAGGGGCATCTGTATATCACCGTAGGTGATCGTGGAGAACGCCACAGAGCTCAGAATCTTGCAGACAATGCTGGTAAAGTTCACCGCATAAACCCAGACGGTTCCATCCCTGAAGACAACCCGTTCCTGAATCAAAAAACCTCAACCGGAGAAACCATACCGGCCTCAATCTTCAGCTATGGGCATCGTAATCCTCAAGGCATGTATGTGGATAAACAAGGGCAATTATGGATTCATGAACATGGACCAAGAGGTGGTGATGAACTCAATTTGGTATTAAAAGGCCAGAATTATGGTTGGCCGACAATTACTTACGGACTTGAATATTGGGGACCTTCTATAGGTGAAGGCACTCAAAAAGAAGGTATGCAACAACCGAAATATTATTATGTTCCATCAATAGCACCCTCAGGGCTGATCCGTTACGAGTCTGATCTATTTAAAGAGTGGACTGGAGACTTTCTTATTGGCTCATTAAAAAAACGCCACCTCAACCGCTTAAGCCTGAATTTTGGTGAGAGAGGATCTGACAAACCGGTTCAGGAACATCGTTACCTTCAGCATCTGGATG
>JASBRM010000282.1 GCA_030149405.1 Neptuniibacter sp.
AATCCAGAATAGCTTTTATCGTCGGAATGATGGTGATGTGATTACTAAACAGGAAGAAATTGGTTATTCCTTCCTTCTCGGCCTGCTTAACGGTGAGTGCCGTGCTTGGCATTGTGGTTTCAAAACCTAAGCCAAAGAACACTACTTTTTTATCTGGGTTTTTCCGCGCCAGATCAAGTGCATCCATAGGTGAATAAACCATGCGGACATCGCAACCTTCGGCATTAGCTTGTTGCAGGCTCTTTTTTGAGCCCGGAACGCGCATGGCATCACCGAAGGTGGTAAATATAACATCCGGCTGTTCCGCGATTGCTACGCAATCATCAACTCGCCCCATGGGTAGTACACATACGGGACAGCCTGGACCATGAACCATTTCGATTTTTTTTGGGAGTAGTTCTTCTAATCCATAGCGGAAAATTGAGTGTGTATGGCCACCGCAAACTTCCATGATCTGAAGAGGACGTTCCTGAGCCTGAGGAATCTCTTCCACCAAGGCATGAATACGCTCCAGCGCTTTTTTCGCCATTTCGGGATCGCGGAATTCGTCTACAAATTTCATCGATTTGTGCTCACATAAATATTTTATTGTTAAATGCTTTTAGCGCCCGTGCTCACCTAAAAATCCACGCTCATCAGCTAACAGAGTGTGAACCAGATCCCATAGGATGTGATAACTAACCAGGTGGCATTCCTGAATTCTGTGGACACTATCCGTCTCAACAATCAGGCATTGATCTACATGGCTGCTCTTGGCAAGTTCACCGCCATTTCCGCCAGAAAAAGCCACAACACTTAAGCCAAGCTCTTTTGCTTTTTCGCAGGCCTCAGTGAGATTGGGTGAATTACCACTGGTTGAGAAGACCACTAAAACATCTTCAGGCTTGGCCAATGCAATGAGCTGCCTTTTGAGAACGTGGTTAAAGCCTACGTCATTGGATACAGCGGTTAACATCGCTGAATCCTGAGAAAGGTTTATGGCAGGTAACGCCGGCCTGCCAGCGGTCACCGGATGCATAAATTCAAGTGCCAGATGCGATGCATCACAAGATGAGCCGCCATTGCCTGCTGTAATGAGTCGACCACCAAGCCGGTAAGAGGTAGCGATGGTATTAGCTATTTGAGCAAGCATCTCATTGTATTTAGCAAAGAACGCTTGTTTAGCCTCCAGGCTTTCCTGGGTTTTCAGCTGTATGGCATCCAGCAATTCCTGAGACTTGTCGCGCTGTGAAGGTTTTTGACCACCTTCTGAACCCATAAATGGATATAAAGCGCTGAGCATATTATTGGAATCTTTTTTATCTGACATTTTGGACCTCTCTTCAGGTCGCAGTGTTTTGCATGGCGCTGAGTTCTTCCTGAAGCTCACCCAATTCAGCTAATACCTGCAATGTCTTTTGAGCCTCTTCTTCATCAATAATGCTCATAGCAAAGCCAACATGTACCAGCGCCCAGCGACCAATCAGTTCCTGCAGATCTCCGCTGGGTGGAATGACGCAACTTAAATTTACTTCCCGCTTAACACCGGAGACACTGATCATCGCCGTTGCTTCTTCAGCATCAACAATTTCAACGATTTGTCCGGGAATACCTAAACACATAAAAACTCCGGTTTATTGTGGCTGCTCGGGTGGATGTGACAAAGAGCTCTGCTCAAGCTCATAACGTTCGAGTTTTGATCGTAGCCCAACACGAGATAAGCCAAGCTCTTTAGAGGCGCTGCTTTTATTCCAGCGATGACGAATCAATGTCTCCCGTAGGATTCTTTTTTCCAGAATCTCAACACGGTCCTTCAATGTTCCATCCAGCTGAGCAAGCAATTCGGTTTCTTCTGCCTCTTCCATAGGCGCAGCTCTCAGTACTCTCGGGCTTAGCAGGTCTGCTGTTAACCATTCATCTTCTGCTAATACCAGCATTCGCCTTACTTCGTTTTGCAGTTCCCGTACGTTGCCTGGCCAGTAGTATTTGCTCATGCAGGCCAGAGCTTCGTCGGTGAAGCCTTTTACCGGCTTATCAAAATCCTGCATTGCTTTATCGAGGAAGCTGTTTGCAAGTACCGGGATATCAACCGAGCGTCTGTCTAATGAAGGCAATTCGAGAGTGACTTCTGCGAGGCGGAAGTAAAGATCCTGACGGAAACGCCCTGCTCTGACCTCTTCCTCAAGATCCCGGTTAGTAGAGGCGATAATGCGAACATTAACCTTACGACGCTGATGTTCACCTATTCTGCGAACTTCACGTTCCTGAAGAACGCGGAGTAATTTAACCTGAAAGGCCGGTGTTATTTCGCCAATCTCATCAAGAAAGATGGTGCCGCCGTCTGCTTGTTCAAATAGCCCAACATGATCTGTGATGGCTCCGGTAAATGAGCCTTTTTTGTGTCCAAAGAGTTCTGATGCGAGCAGTTCATCCGGCATAGCGCCACAGTTTTCAACAACAAACGGCTTATCCACTCTGAGGCTGTTGTAGTGCAGCGCTCTGGCAAAGAGCTCTTTGCCTGCCCCTGATGGTCCGGTTACAAGAACAGAAACGTCATAGGGGGCTATTTTGCCCGCTTGGTTGCAGAGTTCATTTAATGGGCTTTTTTCGTGTCTCTGGATTTCGTCCAGCTGGAATGCCTGCTGTAAGCGCTCTTTCTTCTCGGATAATTGCTGTTCCGCCTGCCCTTCGGTAAGGCGCATTTCCATCGCTAGCAGTTCATTCTCATTCTGCAGTTCGAACAGACGGCAGGCGCCTCGCATAATCAAAAGCAGGTTATCGGGATGCCATGGCTTCGTGATGTACTGAAGTATACCGGCCTCATTAAGGCCTTTAATTATGTCCTCTGAATCAGTGTAACCGGACAGAATTAAGCGAGCAGTTTGTGGCCAGCGTTCTCTCGCTTCGGTGAGCAGCTCAACACCAGTTTTATCCGGCATACGCTGATCACAGAGAATGGCATGAACCTGATTGTGCTGAAGGAGGTTTAACGCCTCATCAGTACTGGATGCGGTTAGCACATCAAATTCTTCATCCAGGGTTCGTTCAAGGGTCTCGAGAGATCTGATCTCATCATCAACACAGAGAACGGTTGGGCGCTTATTGGAGGTTATCATAGTAGAGCCCTGAACTGATCTGTTTCGGCCTGTAGTGCATCAATGCGACTTTGAATCATCTCTTTACGGTTGCTAACAATCCAGTTAATCCACTCATCCATGCCTTCACCTGAGCGAGCTGATACCTGCAGAACCTTAATATTTGGATTCACCTGTTTTGCGTATTCAATACATCGCTCAACGTCAAAATCCAAATAAGGGAGCAAGTCAGTTTTATTCAAAATCATGAGATCCGAGGCATGGAACATATCCGGATATTTAAGTGGTTTGTCTTCACCTTCGGTCACAGAGAGTATTGCTACTTTACTCGCTTCACCTAAATCAAACGCAGCAGGGCAAACCAGATTGCCCACATTCTCAATAAACAGCATGCCGCCTTTCATATCTGCAAAGTTTTCCATTGCATGACCGACCATATGCGCATCAAGGTGGCAGCCTTTACCGGTGTTAACCTGCACAGCTTGCACACCTGTTTCCCGGATGCGATCAGCGTCATTTGCTGTTTGCTGATCACCCTCAATCACTGCGACCGAGTATTTATCTTTGATCAGCTTGATGGTTTCTGTAAGCAGTGTAGTTTTCCCTGAACCGGGGCTGGAGACCAGATTCAATACAAACAGTGAGCTGTGCTCAAAGCGAGCACGGTTTTGCGCGGCATACATATCATTCTTGCCAAGAATATCCTGCTCTATCTGGACCATTCTGGACTGAGTAAGACCTGGAACGTGTGCGTGTGCCGGGCCTTTACCAAAGTGAATATTGTCACCATCTACCTCGATAGGATTGGAGTGGTGATGCTCATGGCTATGTGAATGCTCATGGCTGTGTTTATTATGGTTGTGATCGTGCGTATGTGTGTGATGATGGTGGTCATGTCCATGATGATGGTCGGCACCTTCAATTTTCACCTCGCCTTCAGAACAACCGCAGACAGTACACATGATTACTCAACCTCCAACTCTTTTATCCGCATCTCTTCGCCCTGTGTGATTTGAAGCTGATAACTGCCGCACGCATTGCAGGAGTCATAGCGCTTCTCAACAGGAACTGTTTTCAGGCACTGCATACAGAATGCTTCACCCGGTATATTTATAATATTCAGTTTAGCGCCTTCAGCCAGGCTGTTTTTGGTGACTGCATCAAAGCAAAAAAGCAAAGCTTCTGTCTCGATCATGGCTAAAGGCCCAATTTCCAGCCAGACAGTTTTGACGCGGCTGTACTGTTGCGCTTCCGCCTGCTCTTCAAGAACCTGAATTATGCCTTCAGCAATCGACATTTCATGCATGATCGGTTTCCAGTTTTAGCTGCCATTTAACACATGGATCAATCAACTTGATCAGCGATTCAAC
This sequence comes from Neptuniibacter sp., assembly GCA_030149405.1. GTDB lineage: Bacteria > Pseudomonadota > Gammaproteobacteria > Pseudomonadales > Balneatricaceae > Neptuniibacter. The sequence continues at coordinate 4,445 of JASBRM010000282.1, forward strand.
TAACACCAATAGCTGCTCTTTACCTACTTTTACACCTTCAAGCATTTTGACCAATGTCCCTCTGGGATGAAAATTCCATTCTGTAGGTGCAACAATTTTATAGTCTTTAACTATGCATTCTGGTGTTGACCGGTCTTCAAGTTGCAGTTGATGGAGCAATGCTCCACGTGCTGCTTTAACAATACCTGTACCCTTGTGACTTGTCTTAATCAAGCTGTGTTGTGGCTCGACTCGTATGCTTTGTGGTATCGAGCATAACGCATTAATCAAAAGGAAAAACCTAAAACCCAGACTATTAAGATTAGAATAATAGTCTTTTTTATTCAGACTGTTATCGTTACAAATTAAAGTATGCAGACTGTTTTCATAAGGCTGTCCGTTCAGATCGGGCTGAGCACAGAACATGTAGGCCTCTTCGGTTTTCAATGCTGCCGATATTGCTGCCTGTGTGGATGCATCCGTAAAATCTATTCCAGTCTGTGGTTCACCTAAAAGCAGATCTATCTCGCTGGAAAACAAACGTCCAACTTCACTCGTTAAGCCGGTTGTACCTTCTTCCAAGAAAGCGCTCATGCTCTTACTGTCTGTTATCGTTTTAATTACTGGAACGCTTATTATGCTCTCAAGATCTTTGGCACATTCTTCAAGATCAATATGACCTGATTGTTGTGGGTCTATGCACAGAGCCCAGCTATATCTATGGCTCACATCTGTAAACCATTTAATTGTTTTTACTTTGATATTTGACTCATCTGGAAACCAGTCAGAAAACAACCGCAATGACAGTTCCCGGGCTGTTTCTGCTAAAACCAATAGCCCTCTCGCTTGCTCAACCTGATCAGAGACTTGTATGCCAAGTGAACTTTCAGCAGCCCTAATGGCTGCGATTTTCTGTGACACTCCGCATAAGCTATAAAGAATTGGGATCAGTTCAATCACATCGTTGAGTTTCTTGCCACAAAACAGGTCGGTTATCTTTTGAGGGCGACTGCTGCTGACATTAACTTGCTGGATTACTCCATCTTGCCATTTGACCTGCACATCAAGCTTTCCTGCTAACTCAGAGGAATTCATGATTATCTCCCTGCTCTGATGCACTTCTGCTAAAACCAGCTGTCAGGAAACCTCTACGACTCAACTGTGCTGGTTTAGCAGGCTGCTTTGATTGTTTGCTAGCTTGTTTGGCAGGCTCTTCGGAAAGCTTATCTTGAACTGTTTTGCCTTTTTTAGACTCAGCTTTAGCAGCAACTTGTCGATCTGTTGGAGCGTAGTTTTCAGCAACAAACAAAGCTTTCATTATCTCTTCGGCGGTTTCTACTGCTTGCTCCTGAGTTTCAAACTCAAACATAGGTGAGAAGAGTGAGCAGCTTTGGTAATTCCCAATACCTTCAATAGATCCCGAGATAAATTCATAGTGACCGGATGGCAGGGCCAGAATTTGTTTGTTTCCAGAGTGAATAGATTCAGCCATCGCCTCATTATTCTCAGGAAGTATGACCAGATTCATACACCAGGGAGTTACCAAAACACCTAGCTCACCGTGCTGATATGATGTAAAACCCACCGTTGCAACGGATAGTTCTGCATTAAAAACAGGAAGATCAGCCATCTTTTCTGACACAACTTCGAACTGTTTTTGTAGCTGAACTACCCTGCTCATTGATTACCCCTCAATAACCATGAACTGATCTTTCTCACCATCGCATTCCGGACAGCGCCAGAAGTCAGGTAGATCAGCAAATGGCGTATCTGGGGCGATCTGCCACACCTTATCGCCCTGTTGAGGATCATATTGATACCAGCAAATCTTACACTCAAGCTTCGCATCTGCATTGATCCGTTCGGAATCACCTAAATAACTGCCTTCAAAACCCTGATAATTCATAATTCACTCACTCCAGTACTTCGCGTATCTCTGTAAGGCGCTCAGCAGAATCCTGAAGATCTTCAGTCGCAGCACAAGCCACAGCAGGGATATCTGTTATTTCCAGAGTGTCCAGAATCAACTGATCTGTACTATTGAAATACTGAACACGCCACAAACCATTCACTTTGGTAGAGGTGATTCGACAGTTACCATAACCGCGAGACAAAATCGTCACAGCACCAGTCCCTGTTTGTTCTGCAAGATAGCTGTGATCTTCCGGAGAAAATGGCAGTAGCGATAAATTGATTACGTGAGGTTCTTCAGGAGCAACCCCGTTGAAGTCCTGAGTTACATCCGAGATTTCAACCAGCACAGACGGTGCATTAAGAAGGCTCTTAGGCATTTCATCGGGTTTAAGGTTGAGCGCGTGACTGCCTTCGAATGCGTAAGCTCTAACAGCGGCTGGGATATCCGCCACTTCCAGAGTTTCAGAGATCACTTCCCCTTCAGTATTGAGGCAACGTAATCGCCACACTCCAGCCATTACTGTTTCCTGAATCCGTATTTCCTGCTCACCGGTAATAACAACACTGACTTCGCCTTCACCTAAAACCTGATTCAACATATCCAGATCCTGCTCAGGCATAGAATCCAATTTCAGGCACTGGGTTACGCCGCCAACTTCATACTCATCTAAGAATTGTTGAAGTTGGTCCATTACTTTTACCGCCTCAGGGCAGCGCAGCATATCCTCTGATTCCGGAAGCACTGGAATATCATAGGTGTTCATTTCAGAAGGCATCTTCATGTAGTCCAGAACCATGTCGCCTTCATCCTGGCTGCCGGGTCCCGTCGGAATATTAAAAACCTGTATACCGTTATCTTGCATAACTAATACCTCAATGACCGCAGCCGCTGCTTATTGGGTTAGAAACCACTGGAATACCAATACCAGGATCACGTTTAGGCTCGAGCGCCAGAATGCTATTAATCTCGGCAATATAAACATCCCAGTCCTGAACTTTAGTGATGCCTGCAAGGTAACGTCCCTCTTTCAGGAATACTAAAGCAGGCCATACATTGAAGTTGTATCGCCCCTGAAGCGCTTTCTCATAATCCTGAGAAATCACAGCGGGTGAAAATTGTGGGAACTGTTTCACTAATTCGGGCAGAATAACTGCGACATCGTTACTTTCAGGGAAGCGCTTAGGCTCTTCAGTGAAAAACAGCACAGAATACGGCGCTTGCTGGATAAACTCTTCAAAGTTGTTTTTATCGAGAAGTGGATAACCCAGTTCATCGATAAGTCTGTTGATCAGTGGAGACGGCATATTACTGTTCCTGTTTTTTGTTCTAATTCTTTATTTGGTTTGCAGATGTTCTGGGAGCTGTGGTTCTCTCTCAACCAGATCTGCAAACAGATCATCAAAATCAGCAGAGTCACCATTCATAACTGCAGCTACAGCACCAATTGCTTTTTTTATCTGCCCAGCTCGCTCTGGCAGCAGTACTTCTCTGGCGACATCAAGAAATACCAATACCCAGGTTCCTTCAGGCTGGTCGCCTATAAGGGACATATCAATCCATTTTTGTTCAGAGCCATCCGAGCAAAGCGCTTTGCCTGTATCGCAACGCATGATCTGCATAGGCGTTCCAATACACATCAGCTTTCACTTTGACCTGTCTTGTTGGATGGCATGAAACGTATGTCACCTTTTCGAAAGGCATCAGTCTCATTGGGGCGTCCGGTTTCGTAATCTCTAAGGTTGAGTTGTTGAGGTGCGAGCACTTCAGCAGGTTGATCATTGACCTCATAGGTCACATCAAAGGCATCGAGATAGTCCAACGCGATTTCAATGGATGGCTCGACCTGTTGCTTAACCTCTTCACGTAAGCTGCCGCCAAAATCTTCAAGCTCCACTGGCTGGCATCCAATGAGTAATAAGTCTGCAGGGTAATTTCCGGTAAATTCAGCCATGGCCAGGACTTCCTGAAAGCCTGTCTGGTGAAGACTCATCTGCTTTGCGCCCATAAATTTGGGGACGTCATTGTTGTAGATGGTTTTAAGAGTGCCGGGCTCAAGCCCGTAATCGATTGCATCAAACACAATCAGAATATCGGCTTTCTGAACATGCTGTACAAGGTAGATGCCCTGGGTTCCGCCATCCATTACCTTGACGTTATCCGGGAATTTATAACGATTATTGATCT
>JASBRM010000310.1 GCA_030149405.1 Neptuniibacter sp.
TAAAGTAGAGAGTTAAGCGATGACCAGAACTTGATCTGGAAATAAGTCATCTCAATGGCTCATTGTGCCTATCTAAACGGGCAGCTCGCCGTTAACGGCTGAAATACGATCCACGTCCGCCTTTTCACACAGCCTGTGCCAGAAGCAGACATCAACATTCTCAGAAATTGAGAGTTTTTCTTACATTTTAGATTCACTATCTACTGTAATATTGCTCCAATACCTTAATGCATGGAGTGCTTTCGCTAGATGCGAGTACAAATGGATGTACAGAATAAAGGGAATCTAATAGTTGGTTTTTCTTTTATATTAAGCTTTGCTGTAATGCTAATATTGAAAGATCATTTCTCTTATTTTTATGCAGTAATCATTTCATCTTTAATATTCTGGATGGCTAATACTTTCCTTGGGCTGATTTTTCTCAAGAAACATGCATGTCTCCCCAGTAACACGTATTGCTTACTAAACACATTATTAGGTTTCGCTGCGTTTTTTATGCTTGTGCATATGAAATATATCTATCCTAATATGGTTTTTAGTGGCTGGCTTTCTGCACTTGGTGATGTAGTACTTTGTGGGATTTGTACAAGATCAATAATGTCATTTGCTCATCGGGAGATTGTTAGATTGACAGGGCGATATCGCTCAGAACGAACTCTGTGACCTTAATGTCCGAAATGTGCCGATCTCAGGCGGATCAAGAAGCAATATTTCCAACATTTAGAGCATGATTACAACTATCTCTAATAGTTTATTCGCAAAGGCTTTAATAAGACTAAGGACAACTTTGGAATAGGTAGCAAGATGCGAGTTGAAGAAGAAAACCAAGAGGAGAGCAATGTTTCTCCATTTCAGTTTTATCTATTATATGGGTCAATGTTCTTAACATTTCTTCTGTTATTAATACTTACAGATAGATCTGATCTTAATTCTATTGAAGAGATTTTTTATTATTGTGCAGCTGGTATGGTAATCTTCGGGTTCATTGGAAAAAAAACAGAAATCAGATTTTTTTCCACTGTAGTACTGATCTTAATGGGAGCAGTAACTTCCTTAGTCTTCATGATCATATTCTACTCCTTAGATAAGTAATTGATGTCTGAAAAGTGTCGAAAGCGGACATAAAAATTTATGTACCGTGGACAAAAATAGAAATGCGGCACGTACTTTATCCCTTCTTCGCAGCCGAGTATCGCAGCTTGAATCAGAGATAAGAGCTTGTTTTGTTTGAGGTGGCGAAGCCGCCGAGTTTACAAGCTCGCTGGTTCAAGTGAGAAACGCAGGGTACCGGTCGAAGGCCGGCAAGAAGCAGGGTCGGCTTTGGGGTTTAGGGCCTGTTTACACTAATTTGATAGTCCCTGCTGAATTCCATTTTGTTCTCAGCGAGGCAGAATAAGCGTGTTTTAGTTATTCTAAATAAGCGAATGATAACGAAGTTGAGGGCAAAATGGATTCAGCCCTTCGGGTTGAGGCAAAAAAAGCGTCACTCGTTATTGCTCGTCATTCATTTAGAACCACTAAATTCTCTCCTCGCGCTTAGATTGACGCATTTTTAGTCACAACAGGGATTACCAAATTAGTGTAAACAGGCCCTCAGGTCTTTGCCGAAACAAAGACCCTGACTCGCTGTAAAAGCGAAATAATAGTTGGATAAAAAGATGAAGATTAGGTTTCTTTACTGGCTTAATACTAAATCCGTTAGAAACAAACGACCTTTACACCTCATGATCCCGAATAAACGTCCAGCTATCTCCCTCAGACATAGATTCAGCAAACCGATAACCTTCCAGATCAAAACCCTTTAGCTGTTCCGGATCTTCAATCTGGTTCTCGATGATATAACGCGTCATCAAACCGCGGGCTTTTTTCGCGTAGAAGCTGATCATCTTGTATTGACCGTTTTTCCAGTCTTTAAACGCTGGGGTAATAATGCGCGCGTTCAGGTTTTTCTCTTTAGCCGCTTTGTAGTACTCATTTGAGGCTAAGTTGATTAAAACGGGTTCCTTGCCTTCGCTGAGCTCTGCATTGAGTTGGTCGCAGATAATATCGCCCCAGAATTCATACAGGTTCTTGCCGCGAGTGTTAGCGAATTTGGTGCCCATTTCCAGACGGTAAGGTTGCATCAGGTCCAGAGGTTTTAAGATGCCATACAAGCCGGAGAGAATTCGCAGGTGGTTTTGGGCAAACTGCAGTTGCTCTTCGGTAAGTGTCTCAGCATCCAGACCTGTGTAGACATCACCTTTGAAGGCTAGAACGGCTTGTTTTGCATTCTCCGTATTGAACTCTGGCGTCCAGGATTCGTAACGGGCAACGTTCAGGCTCGACAGTTTATCGCTCAGTTTCATTAGTTCAGCGATATCCTGAACAGACAGGTGTTTCAGCTCATCAATCAGCACCTGAGAATGCTCCAGAAACTGGGGTTGGGTGTAACTGCTGGTTGTAGGAGCATTGTCGTAGTCCAGAGTTTTGGCGGGAGAAACAACGATCAGCATAGGAGTAATCTTAAGTTATTAAACAGTTCAACAGATGATACCGCTGACTGAGCGCACAAAAAAGGCCACGAAAACTATGGCCTTTATTGCTTTTGTCAATTTGATGGATTCGGTGGGGGAATAATGTCCTTAACTACTGGGCTTCTCTTTCTGAATTTGTTTCTTTTTGTAGATGGTGTGTGCGGTTACACACCCGGCAGTTCCCAGGCAAACAAGTAGCGCAGGGAATATAGCACTATTGAGACTCCCGGTTACTTTCATGATCGCGCCTGAAATCAGGAAGCCACCACACAAACAGAGTAAGCCGGACGCGGCACTCATGATGAAATTTTGGAGATTGCGTGCGTTATTCTGGTAGACATACCAGCCAATGCTGGCAACTAAAGCGGAAAGGGTGATCCAGGAGGCAATTGATTCACTCATAATGGTCTCTTTTTATTCTTATTTTGCGGACTGAGCAGCATTTAGGACTCTCTTCAGCACTTTGCTGCTTTTTATATACATCAGAACACAACTTTTACTACGAAATCAGGTGCCGCTCAAGTACTCGGCTCCCGAATAATCCGGTATTATACCCGGCAATTATATGAGTTGAGTGATATCAGTCACTTATCAAAATGGCTGATTTACGTTTTAAGAGAAAAACAGCATGGAAAAGAAAACCGTTCTGACCGGTATTACAACAACAGGTACTCCGCACATTGGTAATTATCTTGGTGCAATTAAACCTGCAATCGAGATGAGTCAGGGGGACCAATACAACAATTTCTATTTCCTGGCTGACTTCCATGCACTGATTAAATGTCATGACCCGGAACGTGTTGCACAATCCACACGTGAAATTGCTGCAACCTGGTTGGCTTTAGGTCTGGATACTGACAAAGCCACGTTCTACCGCCAGACAGATATTCCTGAAATCACAGAGTTGACCTGGATTCTGACCTGCATGTGTTCTAAAGGTTTGATGAACCGTTCCCATGCTTACAAAGCGTCTGTGGATGCTAACCGCGATTCAGGAAAAACCGATCTTGATGACGGTGTGACCATGGGATTGTTCAGCTATCCGATTCTGATGGCTGCGGATATTCTGATGTTTAATGCGGATCTTATCCCGGTGGGTAAAGACCAGATTCAGCATATTGAAATGGCGCGTGATATGGCGGGGCGTTTCAATCATACCTATAAGAATCTCTTCACTCTGCCTGAAGCGGTGGTTGATGAGGAAACTCAGCTTATCCCGGGTCTTGATGGTCGTAAGATGTCCAAGAGTTATGACAATACCATTCCTCTGTTCTGCCCGGCTGATGATTTGTACAAACTGATCAAGCAGATCAAAACAGATACACGCGAACCCGGTGAGCCTAAAGATGCCGATAACAGTACGATCTTCCAGCTTTACAGCTACTTTGCTGATCAGCAGGAAACAGCAGCTATGCGCCAGCAGTTTGAAAATGGCATTGGCTGGGGCGATGCGAAAAAAGAACTGTTTGAGTTTCTGGATGCCAAACTGGCTGAGCCACGTGCCCGCTACAACGAATTGATGAATGACCTGGGTGCAGTTGAAGAAGTGCTGCTGAAAGGTGCTGATAAGGCGCGTGAAGTAGCTACTCCGCTGATGGATAAAGCACGTATTGCTGCAGGTATTCGCCCGCTGACTTATGTGGCTGAAGCTAAACAGGAAAAGCAGAAAAAAGAGAAATCTGCTGAAGCGATTGCACGTGCTGAAGAGGGTCGTCGCAGAGCTATTCTGATGCAGCTGAAGCCCCTGCTTGAAAAAGTGGAACAGGCAGAAGATAAATCAGCTGCTGCTCAACAACTGATCTCTGAGAAAACGTCTGAAGTTGAAGGGCTGAAGAAAAAAGCCAAGCAGAAAGCTCAAAATGAGCTGGACCTGCTGCAAGAGGAATTGGCTCAATATTTGTAATTTTAAAGAGTACCTGTAGTTTTATTGATCAAAAACAGGCAACGATATGTTCCAAACGATTATAACGGCTGAAGAATTGCACCAACATCTTAATCACTCAGACTGGGTGGTGTTTGATTGCCGTTTCAATCTGATGGATACGGATGCCGGTTTCGCCAATTATCAGGTTGGCCATATTCCCGGAGCGTTTTATCTTCATCTGGACAATGATCTGTCTTCTGAGGTCACCCCTGAAACGGGTCGTCATCCTTTACCTGATCCACTTAAACTGTCCTCTGCATTAAGCAAAGCGGGTGTTTCAACTCATATACAGGTTGTTGTTTATGATGACTGTGGTGGGGCTATGGCTTCTAGGGCATGGTGGCTGCTTAAGTGGTTGGGGCATGATGAGGTAGCGGTTCTGGATGGAGGTTTCCCTGCCTGGTCAAGTCAGTATCCGGTCGATAATGAGATACCAGAAGCGGAAGCTGCCAGATTTGAAACTCAACTCAGAAGCAGCATGAACCTAAGTGTTGATGAACTGCAGTCAGCGTTGAATGATGCGGACATTCTGCTGGTTGATGCCAGAGCAGCAGAACGTTTCAGAGGTGAGGTTGAGCCGATTGATCCAGTTGCAGGGCATGTTCCCGGAGCTGCTAACCGGCCATTAACGGATAATCTGGATAACGGCTGTTTTAAATCTTCTGAGCAACTTAAATCTGAATGGCTTGAACTGCTGCAGGGGCAGCCCTGCAATAATATGGTCCATATGTGTGGTTCAGGGGTTACCGCTTGCCATAATCTCCTAGCAATGGAAATTGCGGGCCTCAAGGGCAGCCGGGTGTATTCTGGCTCCTGGAGTGAATGGATCAGAGATCCAGCCCGACCCGTTGCTAAGGGTTGAGTGCTCAGACTATTGTTCGTTCAGGCTCCAGTCGTATTCATAATCTTCGATATCAGATAGTCCGTTTAGTTGCGCTTTCAGAGTAGGCTTAGCGTATTCCTGCAGATGTTGAATGATGGCTTTATCATCAGTGCCGAAGTCTTCTTTAAACCACTTGTAGATACTCGACAAAGTCAGCTCGTCATTATTGATACTGACCCCTCTGGGATGATTGATGTACGCAATTGCACCTTGAGTCAGTAACAGGTCTGTATTCGTTGCCGTGAAGGCTTTATTGCTGAGATTGGGGCAGCCGATAGAGGCGCAATTGACGGCATAATGGATTCTCGGATCTTGCCAAATTGGCCGTAAAATTCGATGCTCAATATCATCCAGGCTCAGTGTTTCTCCTTCGATCATGAGCAGCTTCTTTTTCCATGGTCCGCTGCTGAAAAAGCCTGGAGATATATCAATGTCACGGATGGATTCAACCGGGTAATACCGCAGTATCAGCTCAACCGTTAGAGCATTATACAGGTTGATCCAGTAAGCTTGTTGTTCAGCACGGTTATATTCAGTAATCGTTATTTCTTCCAGCCCAGAGATATAACCGGCGAGTTTCTTTTTGTCGTTCTCAGTTACAGCTTTGTAGGCAAAATAGTTGATTCCATCGGATGCCGGTTGTACATAGCTTTGCAGCAGAGAGTGCCAGCCAGAGTGATCAATATTTTGCACACTCTCAGGTTGGTGAGCCTCCCAGTATTTCCAAACTTCAGCTTTAGGGGCTGAAATTGCATAAGCGGGAAGTAGCAGGAAAAAGAACAGAGTGAGTTGTTTAAGCATGGTGCTCCTCTTTTTGCTCGATGACTCTTTCTTGATGACTAAGTGACAGCGGCAGCGTAAAAAAATTCAATTGGGTCCATTTGTCATGTTCAATCAGAATCATAGTCAAAGCTTAATTTTCAATGGGGTATAAGCCCTTTATACTGGTTTAAATCCTGTTGCCATTGAGAAGGAAGTCACACATGCAAGTTCAAAGTGGTGTTATTGCTGAAGCCAGTCCCGCAGCGCTTTTTCTGACCTATAACCAAACTAAAAATGATGGTGCCTTGGCATGTGTCAAAGCAACGCTTTCGGCAATACCCGAGCTGCAAACGCGATTCAATAACGAATATCCGGAGGCTGCTGTGCATATTTTGGCTGCGGTAGGCAGCTGCTATTGGTCTGAACTTTCACCTGACCTGAAACCAGAACAGCTGGTGGCTTTCCCAAGTCTGGAAAATGGTGAGTTGGTCGCGCCCAGCACTCCCGTTGATCTGCTGTTTCATATTCGATCAGAGCGAAAAGATTTGAATTTTTTGGTTGCTCAGGAGCTTAACAACCTGCTGGGAAATTCAGTGGAACTGATCGAGGAGGTGGAAGGTTTCCGTTATCTGGATAATCGGGACCTCACGGGTTTTGTGGATGGTACGGAGAATCCGGAAGGTGAACAACGAGCTGAAGTGGCGGTTGTGGTTGATGAAGATCCTGCCTTTGCAGGTGGTTCCTATATTCACCTGCAGCGTTATGTCCATAACCTACCGCACTGGGATAAGCAGCCTGTTAAACAGCAGGAAGATACAATTGGACGCACCAAAAAAGACAACGTTGAGTACGCTTCTGCTGATAAAGCACTGACTTCACATACTAAACGTACTTCGTTGAAAGATGCTCAAGGCAACTCGGTAGAGATCCTGCGGCATAGTATGCCGTATGGCAATACCAAAGAGTGTGGCCTGCTGTTTGCCAGCTTCTGCCGGACACCTGATAACTTTACGATGATGCTTAAAAGTATGATCGAAGGGGATGGAAGCGGCCATTGTGATCACTTGCTTAAATACACTCGCGCTGTAACGGGTCAGGCTTTTTTTGCGCCCTCGGTAGAGTTTTTGCAGGGACTAGGCTGATTTAAGGGCTAGCTTGGGTGTCAGAATTGAATCCACCAATAACATCAGGAAGTGAAATAACACACAGGTCAGCACGGCTTCACCAATCGGAATATCCAGCGTGGCCAATACACTGATTGATACGGGCAGGGTTTTCTGGGACAGGGTAAACAACATCGCAATGCGGGCTTGAGGTTCCAGATGTAATATCTGGCTGAGCAAGTAGCTGAGTGCCATTAAACCAAAATGGATGAGCAGGGTTGCTATGGCAATCTGCAACAATGCAACTCCTTCCAGCGTCTGAAACAGTTCATTGGAATCTGAGAGTGCCATCCATACGGTCAGAATGATGCAGGTTGATGGCAGATACTTCAGAATCTGATGTTGTGGGTCCAGAGAGGCCAGGTGCTTTGCCCCTATGCCAATCAGGAAAGGCAAAAGCACCAGCAGAATCAGCGATAGTAATAAAGACATAGGTTCGATGGCGACATTGCTGCTGTCTTCCAGCAGGTAGCCCAACATAAATGGGATGGTGAACACGCCTGCTATGTTGAGGATCACGGTGATCATCAATGCCCAGAGGGGGTATCCACCACTGAGCTGTGTCATAACGATGCAAGTTGAAAGGGTAGGTGGTACGGTTGCTGTGACGATGATCCCCAGTGCGATCCCCGCTGGAAGAGCCAGTACCTCTGATACTCCCCAGCCGATAATTGGGCTGATAAGAAGTGACAAACACCCACCCGTAATCAAGGCAAGGATAAAGGAACGGCTTTTGGGCAGTTCGCTCAGATTGGTTTGATAGCCATTGACTAAAAATATGGTCACTACCATCCAGGGAATCATTCCAAACTCTTTCAGAATGCTTCCAGGTTCCGGAAAAGCCCAGGCAAAGATAAAAGACAGCAATAATCCGACGGGTAAAAACAGACTCTTCAATTGGTAATCTCTTTACATGGATCAATAAAATCTGATTATTTTTTGAACACTTATTGTAATAAATCGAGGTTTAACTATGCTTGTATGTATAAAAACTACAAAAATATCAGGGTAGAATAATGCAAGCAGATATAAACACTCGTACTATTGCGATTCTAGCAGTAGACGGCGAGAACTACGAAATAGATGGTTGTTACAAAGGTAAACAGCGTAAAGCCGCTTGGTATAACGTGATCAAAACCAGTGATCCAAGTGTGCATGTTGACCATCTGGATAGTTTCCCTTCACATGATCAAATCAGAAAGCTGATGAACTGATAGGTTTAACGAAGCTACAAAGAAACTAAAAAAGCCGGGATGCAGATGCAGTGTCCCGGCTTTTTATTATCAAGCTAAGGTATATAGCTACTGAACCATTTCGTTATCAGTGAACATTCCGGCAAACAGTGCGGAGGATAGGTAGCGTTCACCAGAGTCTGGCAAAATCACAACGATGTGCTTACCCTCGTTGCCAGGTTGCTTAGCCACTCTTAATGCTGCACAAAGAGCTGCACCGCATGAGATACCTGCCATAATACCTTCTTTTTCCATCAGCAACCTTGCCGTTGCAATGGCGTCATCGTTATCGACCTGTTCAACCTGATCAATGAGTTCCAGGTCCAGGTTTTTAGGCACAAAACCCGCGCCAATTCCCTGAATTTTATGCGGAGCCGGTTTCACTTCATCACCGTTCAGAGTCTGGGTGATGACTGGGGAATCGACAGGTTCAACAGCAACTGAGGTGATCTGTTTGCCCATGGCTTGTTTGATGTAACGGGTACAACCGGTGATCGTACCACCTGTGCCTACACCGGCTACCAAAATATCGACTTCACCATCAGTATCATTCCAGATCTCTGGTCCGGTGGTTTTCTCATGAATTTCAGGATTAGCTGGATTCTCAAATTGTTGCAGCATCAGATAGTGTTCAGGATCGCCATTTACGATCTCTTCAGCTTTAGCAATAGCGCCCTTCATTCCTTTTGCCGGTTCGGTTAAAACAATTTCAGCTCCCAGTGCTTTCATGATCTTGCGACGTTCTAAGCTCATGGAAGAAGGCATGGTGAAGATGATGTTATAGCCGCGTGAGGCTGCGACGAATGCCAGAGCAATACCCGTGTTACCACTGGTGGGTTCAACCATGGTCATTCCTGGCTTGAGCGCGCCACTTTTCTCAGCGTTCCAGATCATGTTGGCACCGATGCGGCATTTAACAGAGCCAGCTGGGTTACGTGATTCAATTTTGCCGTAGATATTCAGATCGGGCGCGAGACGTTTCAGATGAACCAGAGGCGTGTTGCCAATGGTTAAAGAATTATCGTCATAAATCTTCATTAAGCTTCTCTAGTTTGGATTATTATTTTTTCTTATATTTCTATAGGGTATAAGAATTAAGAATTTAATTTCTTTATGTGGTGGTTTGTATCTCACAATATAGAACAGTATCAAGTCCTTTGTGGTGTTATCTGAAGGTATTCAGATTAAAATATCTGTTTATCAGTAATTTCTAATGGAATAAATATGCGTTGGTTTTCGCGTTTAATCGCTCCTTTGGTATTTTTTATCGCTTATGGATTGTTTCGATCCTCTATTCAGCAGAAATCCCGTAAAAAGCATACCTTCGTGATGAAACTGTTTCGCTTTGCTGCGGACAACGGCCATAAAAAAGCTTTGTCAGTTTATGGTCATCTTCTGCATTTCAGGGGGGAGGGAGAGCAGAACCGTATTCAGGGCGGGATCTATCTTCAACAGGCCGCTGAGAAAGGCGATGCTAAAGCTCAGTATCAGATGGGAAAAATTTATGAAGAAGGTTTTGAACATTATTTTCAGCCAGATCAAAGTAAGGCTTTGCGTTTTTATACCAGTGCCGCAGAGCAAGGGCATCAGTTAGCGATAAAAAGAGTGATCGAAGTTTATCGTGATGGGGAACTGGGACAGGTGTCTGATGTCACAGAATCTGAAAAGTGGCAGTCAAAACTTCCTGCCATGTGAGTTTTCACATTATTTCTAGCCTGTGAGGTCTGTATGAAATTAGGAAAAATTATTGCCCTGCTGTTTTCGCATGGTCTGGTAGGTTTTGCAGGTTTTGCATTGGGTATATATCTGTTGCCGATTTTGATCGCACCTCCGGCTCCTACAGTGACTGAAGTCATTCAGGCCTCTTCAAATTCCATTTACACGACAGAGTTTCGTAAAGATTTGCAGGATAGTGATGGCTTGCATTGGGGAGAGGGCACTGTTTCTTTAAACAATACCTCCATTACACTTATGGGCTCTTTAGCACCAGGCCCAGACTATAAACTGTACCTTTCACCTCAGTTTGTTGAGACCGAAGCGGACTTCAATCGCCTTAAATCCAGTATGTTGCAGGTGGGTGAGGTGAAAACGTTCGAGAAGTTTGTTGTATCGCTTTCAGATGAAGTTGATCTGGAGAAGTACAATTCGGTTATTGTGTGGTGTGAAACCTTTGGTGAATTTATTACGGCAGGCCAATACCGGTAACTGCAATGCCGCTGAAAGATAGGCGGCATAATAATTTGTAGCCTATCTCAAGCAGAATTACAGCCATGCTTTTATGTAAAGTCTCTGCGTTTCGGATGGTGCAATTCTATATAGAGTAATTGATTGATTCTTATATAACCTGCGGTTTTATATGGTTTTTTTAGGGTTGCGAAGAGCTAAAGGGTT
>JASBRM010000232.1 GCA_030149405.1 Neptuniibacter sp.
CCTTTAATCCTTCATGCACCCTCTCACACTCTCCATCTGACAAATGCGGATATTTGACCTGAAGCTGATGTTTTAGCTTGAGCGGAAAAATATAAGCATCAATAAAAGCGGACTTCTGGCGAACTTTTTTACGTTTACGCAACCCAATTACAACGAGTAAAGAAATTATCACTGTTACTGTTATGAGAATTGGGTTCATCCTGATTTCCATAATTTGAATGACAGAGAAACTAAACTTAAAAACAGAGTGCAGGAGCAAAGCATGAAAATCAAACTTACCCTTTTTCTGTTTACCCTCTCTTTGCTTCTCAGTCCTGGGGCTTACGCAGACTATAAAATTGAAAACGTCAGTGGAAATATCTACCGTTTTATCGATGATCGACATCGCTCTGTATTTGCTGTGACATCAGAAGGAATCATCCTCACCGATCCGTTAAACCCTAAGGCTGCGCTCTGGCTTAAACAGGAACTTCACAAACGCTTTGATCAACCCGTTAGATATATTATCTACAGTCATAACCACAGTGATCATATCTACGGTGCCGAGGTATTTGATGATCCCGAAATAACGGTAATCTCTCACCATCTGGCACAGCAGGATATTATTCGCACCCGGACTCGAACTCGTATTCCAGATAGCACCTTCTCTGAAAATATGACCATCAAACTTGGAGACACTGAAGTAGAACTAAGATATCACGGGCCAAATGACGGCAGAGGCTCAATTTCTATGCTGTTCAAACCTGAAAAGGTTCTGTTTGTTGTGGACTGGATTGTGATTGGTCGTATGCCATGGCAACGACTATGGAGCTATGATATTCGGGGAATGATCAACTCCACTGAAGAGGTTCTGAATCTGGATTTTGATCACTTTGTGGGGGGCCATGCAGATACAGGCAACAAAGCCGATGTGGAAAGATATCTAACCTACTTGCAACAACTGGAAAACGCAGTCATTGACGGTATCCATAAAGGCCTCACACTTAAAGAGATTCAAGCGCAGGTAGATTTACCAGAATATGCACATCTGCCTTTCTATAAACAGTGGTTACATCTCAATGTCGCCGGTGTTTATGAACGACTGATGGAAGAATCAGGGATGAGCTGGAGACCGGATATACCTTGAGGAACTTGTTAAGTGCTACGGTCATTAATGGCGAACTACACCGTGCATTTTCAGCCTTCAGGTCTAGCAGAACACTAACGGAACTTGTTCGCAGGTTCCTCAATCCATAACCCGTTCTTCAAGCTGCTCAATGATATGAGCCCCTATTGGAATGGCCGAAGTCGCTGCGGGCGAAGGTGCATTACAAACAGCCAGACACCGACCACTGTGCATAAACAGGAAGTCATCAACAACGTCACCATTTCGCATAACCGCCTGGGCACGGATCCCCGCTGGGTATTCAGTCATATCCTGTAATTGCAGGGTTGGGCAGTATTTCTGCACAAGCTTCAGATAACCTGATTTCGATATAGAGTTTTTAAGCTCATTAAGTGTTGCTTTGAAATGTTTAAACACAACTTTAAACAAACCAGGAAAACAAAACATAGCCAGACTGTCGCGAAGGCTGATATCTGTTTTTTTATAACCTTCACGTTTGAAAGCAAGTACTGCATTTGGACCAACCGTGACTGTGCCATCAATCATACGGGTGAGGTGTACACCAAGAAACGGCAGCTCCGGATCAGGGATGGGATAAATCAGATGATTTACGATCTGATTATGCTGTTCCTTCAACAGATAATATTCACCTCGAAACGGGATAATTCTGAATTCAGGTTTCATTCCCATCATTCTGACCATGGAATCAGAATGTAAACCACTACAAGCTACGAGGTATCTCGCCTGAAACCGTCTGTTATTGGTAAAAACCGTAACCCGATCAGCAAATTCTTCCAGCCCTGTAACTTCTGTATCAAACAGGACGGCACCATCATTTTGCTCTAACAGCTCAGCCATCTTGTTCGTTATCCGGGCGTAGTTAACGATTCCGGTAGAAGGGACAAATATAGCGCCAACCCCGGTAACATTCGGCTCCCTTTGCTTAAGTTGCTCCTGATCAAGCACTTCGATTTCTATGCCATTATCAGCACATCGGGTGACCAAAGCCTGCATACGTTCCAGCTCTTTGGCATTGGTGGCTACCAAAAGCTTCCCGCACTCATCAAATGGGATTTCATGTTCCTGACAGAACTGTTTGGTCGCTTTATTACCCTCTTTACAAAACCGCGCTTTTAAACTGCCGGGTTTGTAGTAAACACCTGCATGAATAACACCTGAGTTATGCCCGGTTTGGTGCTGCGCTGCGCCACTTTCTTTCTCAAGAACAAGTACCGTTTTTTCAGGATACTTTTTCTGTAACTGCCAGGCAGTGGACATTCCAAGAATTCCTCCGCCTACAACAATAAAATCGTAAACCTTTTTACCGTTAGTATTGGAATGTAAATCGGAATTTGATGGTTTCATAAGTAAAGGCATACCCAAGAAATTGGCTGTATCTGTAAGCTAATGCAATATCAGTGTTGGGAGGATAAAGCGCCCGGATAGTGAAAACAAATTTACAGGGTGGATTGAGCCAGATAAGTTAGCTCAGAATTAGAGAGGTGCGGGCAGTGCCTCGCTGGTAGCAAAGCCCACACCGTTGACCAGTAGGTTCAAAACCTGTTTATGTGACACAAGTAAGGAGGGTTTTGTTCCTTTAACGTCAATATAGTGTAGTCGCTATTTTAGGTTTATGTTTCACTCAGGTATTTTTATCAGGGAAAATCTCAATAAGCGGTAGATGACCAGTCAAAGCAGGGAGCCTGCCCTTCCCTTGCACGTTTATACCAACCCGGCGCATCGATCACATCGCCTTCATGATTTAATGGCGGGTAAGCAAGCCCATTATCACGGCAGTATTTAGCAAGATCACGGTTTCCCCACTCAAACAAGCAGGTTTTAATCTCTTCCTCTTGCAAACGATTCATATCGTAAAGGCCGGCCTTCATACGCTGGTATTGAGCTTCAACCAGTATGATGCCAGCGGCAGTAGATACATTAAGTGAACTTACTATTCCCATCATAGGAATTACAACGTGAGCATCAGCTTGAGCTGCAGCATCTTTGCTGACGCCCTGTTTCTCAGCACCCATCAACAAAGCACAGGGTTG
>JASBRM010000335.1 GCA_030149405.1 Neptuniibacter sp.
ATTCAATACCAATCGACATATCTTCCAAACGGCCCGCAGCATTCAGACGGGGAGCAATAGCAAACCCCAGATCTGCGGATGTAATCTTATGCTGTTGGCGGCCCGAATATTCGATCAGTGCTTTTAAACCTGGTCGACAGAAACCTGCCTTGATACGTTGTAGGCCCTGATGCACCAAAATCCGGTTATTCTGCTCAAGGGGCACTACATCCGCAACTGTACCCAATGCCACCAGATCCAGAAGGTTTGCCAGATTGGGCTGCTGAATACCTTGCTGATCAAACCAGCCTTTTTCCTGTAATGCTCTGCGTAATGCAATCATCACATAAAAAATGACACCTACACCGCAGGTGGATTTAGCCGCAAATGTACACTCAGGTTGATTCGGATTAACTATGGCGCAGGCTTCTGGCAGTTGATCTCCCGCTAAGTGGTGATCTGTAACAATAACATCCAGATTTGCCAGATTCGCTGCTGCCACGCCATCAACACTGGAAATACCGTTATCCACTGTAATCAGAAGGTCCGGGCTCTGCTTCAGCGCTTCTACAACGATTTCCGGACTCAAACCATATCCAAACTCAAAGCGGTTTGGCACCAGATAGTCCACCTCAGAAACACCCATCATCCTGAGCGCAAGGACAGCAACGGCAGTACTTGTGGCACCATCACAGTCAAAATCCCCAACTATGATGATTTTTTCGCGGTTCTCTAATGCCTGAACTAAACGTCTAACCGCCTGATCTAAACCAGATAAACCACTGTCCGGTAACAGTTCACCGAGGCTTCTCCCCAGATTGTTTAAATCATGAATGCCCCGACTGGCATAGATACGGGCAAGTACGGGATTAGCTTGGGTAAAAACCGGTAAACTGGCATCCGGTTGCGGGCGTTGCACTATTTTAATTTGATTCATTAGGTACCAGATTCGCTCACATCAGGAGAGGGTAACAGCTCAGGTGTTCGATCTGTTAAATGGTAGACCCATAACCCTATCCACTCTCGTAAAGCGGTTTTGAAGTCATGCATATTCCAGGTGAAGTCAGGCCTTACCCGATCTTCACCTGTTCTGAAATCGACAGGATAAGGGATTACATCAATCCCCGCTTGGCGGAATACCCCCATTGAACGGGGAATGTGGAAAGCCGATGTGACGAGCAACCAAGGTCCTTCTTTACTGTCCAGGTCATCAATAAGCTCTTTGGTATAAATCGCATTCTGAAAGGTATTTCTGGAATTCCGTTCAACAATCAGTCTTTCATTTAAACCCAGTTGAGTAAGCCACTGCCGGGCGACATCACCACCACGATACTCCGGACGCAATAATGAGCCTGAACCTCCGGTAAAGATCACTTGCGCCTCCGGATACCTTTTTAAAAGATGGGGAACCATCATCAAACGCTCAGCCCCGGAATTAAACTGCGGCGAGCCATGAATAGCGGAAAGCTCAGCATCTTCCCCTCCACCCAGAACAATTATCCCAGCAATTGATTCCGGGTACTTAGTAACAGGAAACTGATTTTCAAGGGGACGTAAAAGGTAGTTACCCACCGGGAAAAAACTGATCAGCAAAAAAGCGATGACCGCACACCAAACTAACAACACACCCACTAAGCTTCGCCATAGGAACAACCCCAGAAGCAGCATCAGCAAGAGAAAATGATCGGGTTGAGCTAAGGTCCAAAACACTTTAGATAAAGTAAAAAACAGATCCGTCACTATTCGCTCCTGTTCTGAATTATGGTCAGTTCAACAGTTACAAAAAACCCGGCAAGATGTGCCGGGTTTTGAGAGTAGCATATTCTGAACTCAAATCATTCGGTATGAACGTGGCTGGCAATAAACTGTTGTACAGTTGCCAGATCGTTGTCCAACACTTCCAGCTTCTCTTCACGCTCAAACAGATCCTTCATATGCTCCGGTAGCTGAGGGGAATCAAGACCCGCTTTAACTACAGGCTCAGGGAATTTGACCGGATGAGCTGTAGACAAGGTGATCATCGGAACAGAGGCATCACGGTTACACTCACGTGCTGCTTTCACGCCAATGGCTGTATGAGGATCCAACAGATATTCAGTTTCTGCATATACCTGTTTGATCACCTCACAAGTTGTCTCGTCATCTACCGCATAGCTGTCAAACAGCTCGCGTACTTTCTCCCAACGTGCAGGATCAAGCTCTACAGACTCTTTAGAGAATCGCGCCATCAGATCATTGATCTCTTCACCGTTACGGCCATAAACATCGAACAACATACGTTCAAAGTTTGAAGACACCATGATGTCCATAGATGGAGACAGGGTATGAACCAGCTCACCCTTAGACATATCGTTACCAGAGATAACACGGTGCAGAATGTCGTTCTTGTTGGTTGCAACAACCAGTTGCTTAACCGGCAAGCCCATTTGCTTAGCCAGGTAACCCGCGAAGATATCGCCAAAGTTACCTGTTGGCACAGAGAAACTTACTTCACGGTGTGGACCACCCACAGCCAGCGATGCTGAGAAATAGTAAACGATCTGAGCCATAATGCGTGCCCAGTTGATCGAGTTTACTGCACCCAGCTTCATGCCTTTCAGGAAGTCCTGATTCGCAAAGCTATCCTTAACCATCTGCTGACAATCATCGAAGTTACCTTCCAGAGCGATGTTAAATACATTCTCTTTGATGATGGTTGTCATCTGGCGGCGCTGAACCTCAGATACGCGGTTATGCGGATGCAGAATAAAGATATCCAGATGTTTACTATGACAACAGCCTTCAATTGCTGCAGAGCCGGTATCACCAGAAGTTGCACCCATGATCACCAGATGTTCTTTACGCTTTTCTAACGCGTAGTCCATCAGGCGGCCCAGCAGCTGCAGAGCAAAATCTTTGAATGCCAGAGTCGGGCCATGGAACAGCTCCAACACCCACTCATTAGTGCCCAGCTCTTTTAGAGGTGCAACAGCGATATGATTGAAACCCGCATAGGTCTCATCAATCATCATCTTCAGATCAGCACCTTCAATGCAATCATCCACGAACGGCTTAATTACATTATAAGCAAGTTCGTTATAAGGCAGACCTGCCCAAGAAGCGATCTCTTCTTTGCTGAAGGTTGGCAGAGTTTCCGGTACATACAAACCACCATCACTTGCCAGCCCCGCAAGCAGGACCTCTTCAAAATTCATTACCGGAGCCTGTCCGCGGGTAGAAATATATTTCACGGGGTGTACTCCTTAACCTTCAAAATGCTCAACGCGAATACGGGTAACGCTACCATTGATCTCTTCAAGCGCTTCAATCTGCGCGATAGCATCGTTTACTTTCTGCTCCAGCACCGTTTGCGTCAGAATGATCACTGGTACCTGATCTTCTGCTGTCTCTTTCTGGATAATCGCTTCAATATTGATTTCCTGAGCACCCAAAATGCTGGTTACTTTTGCCAGTACACCTGGTTTTTCCAGAGCATTCATACGCAGATAGTAAGCAGATTCAGTCTGTTCAACAGGCAGGATTGGCGCATCAGAAAGTTCTGTTGGCTGGAATGCCAGATGTGGAACACGATTATCACGATCAGCAGTCAGCGTACGAACAACGTCTACGATATCGGCCACTACAGCAGAAGCGGTTGGCTCAGCGCCTGCGCCAGCACCGTAATACATAGTCTGACCGACAGCATCACCATCAACCAAAACAGCATTCATAACGCCGTTTACATTCGCAATCAGTGCAGATTCTGGAATCAGTGTTGGGTGTACGCGTAACTCAACACCATTTTCGCTACGACGGCTGATACCCAGATGTTTAATGCGGTAACCCAGTTCTTCAGCATACTGCACATCTTCACGAGTGATCTTGCTGATACCTTCAGTAAACGCTTTTTCAAACTGCAAAGGTACACCAAACGCCAGCGATGCCAGGATAGTCAGCTTGTGAGCGGCATCGATACCTTCAACGTCAAAAGTAGGGTCTGCTTCAGCGTAACCCAATTCCTGAGCTTCTTTCAGCACATCATCAAAGTCACGGCCTTTATCACGCATTTCTGTCATGATGAAGTTACCTGTACCATTGATAATACCAGCTAACCAATTGATCTTATTAGCAGAAAGGCCTTCACGCATCGCCTTGATGATTGGGATACCACCGGCAACAGAAGCTTCAAATGCAACCATCACATTCTTTTTCTGCGCAGCTTCAAAGATCTCATTACCATGCACAGCAATCAGGGCTTTGTTGGCAGTAACTACGTGCTTACCGTGTTCAATTGCAGTCAGAACCAGTTCTTTGGCAACATCATATCCACCGATCAGTTCTACGATCACATCCACTTCAGGGTTCTTTGCAACCTCGAAGATATCATCGGTAATCTGCATGCCTTTGGTGTCACAATCAGGATTAGTGTGACGCGCACCAATCTCTTCTACGATAATCTTGCGCCCTGCCCGACGAGCAATCTCGTCAGCATTACGCTTAAGCACATTGAAAGTACCACCACCGACTGTACCTAATCCACAGATACCAACTTTAACCGGTTTCAAACCATTACCTCGCACGTTAATGAACGATTCAAACACCTGATGCCCGCACCCATTTCTGAGAGCATGACCTTCTGGCAAAAATAAGGCGGTATTATAGCCAAAACACAGCCTCAGCTCCATGAAAAACAGGCAATAAAAAAGGGAGCTAAACAGCTCCCTTGATCAATAGATATGAGGTCTTAGTTAAGGCCTAGCATTTTGCCCAGCCTTGCCGCTGGAATGTAACCCGGAACCAGAGTTCCGTCATCCAGAACCATAGCAGGCGTTCCCGTTACACCAACGGATTGGCCCAAAGCCAATTGTTGCATGACAGGGTTTTCACAAGTGTTTTTTTCCAGATTCAGACCTGATTTCGCATCTGTCATAGCCTTACGTTTGGCATCTTCGCCATTTGCACACCAGATAGAAACCATCGTGTGGTAGGCACGGGTGCCTTTGCCGTTTCGAGGGAACGCCAGATAGTTAACCTGCACTCCCATCTCGTTTAATTTTGGCACTTCATTGTGAAGCTTACGGCAATATGGGCAATCCACATCAGTGAAAATATTCAGTGTAGCTTTCACTTCACCTTCTGGAGCAAATACCACCATATCCTCTTTAGCTACAGTAGCAATTTTATCCTGGCGTTGTGTTTTAGCTTTCTCTTCAGTGAGGTTCACAAATCCGGCGTCATTTGTATAACGATACAACTGCCCAATAATGAAGTATTCACCCTTTGAATCCGAGTAAAGCACCTCACCGCTGTTAAGCACCACTTCACGCATACCCTCAACAGGTGCTTCAGAGATAGAGTTCACTTTAATTCGGGGATCAACTTTCTGCAGATTTTGCTTGATCAGCTCATCAGGGCTTTCCGCAAAAACCAAGCCCGAACTGCCCGCAAACAAGCACAACATAACCGCCAGTAGTTTTTTCATCATTTTCCTCAGTATTACAACGAAACAGTATTCCTGTATGCCTCTGACCAATGCACAGGAAACAAGTTCCA
>JASBRM010000347.1 GCA_030149405.1 Neptuniibacter sp.
AGTATTGGGGCTGACGGCAACTCCCTATCGTTTGGGAATGGGCTGGATCTATCAATTCCATTACCGGGGTTTTGCCCGCAGTGAACAGGAGAAGCCTTTCAAGCACTGCATCTATGAGCTGCCCCTTAGTTTTATGATCAACCGTGGCTATCTGACCAAACCTGATCTGATTGATGCAGCCATTGAGCAATATGATTTTTCAGCATTAAACCAGAATCGTTTTGGCGAGTATTCTGAGCAAGACGTTAATCAACTTCTAAGCCGACACACGCGGGTTACCCGCGCCATTATCGAACAGGTCGAACAGCTGGCTAAACAACGTAAAGCCGTAATGATCTTTGCGGCCACAGTTAAGCACGCCCGAGAGATCTTTGATTACCTACCTGAAACAGAAGCAGCCCTCGTCACAGGTGATACACTTCAAAACGAACGGGATCAGTTAATCGCCCGGTTTAAAGTCGGTGAGCTTAAGTATCTGGTCAACGTATCTGTGCTCACTACCGGCTTTGATGCTCCGCATGTCGATTTCATCTCTATCTTACGGCCCACACATTCAGTGAGTTTGTATCAGCAGATTGTTGGCCGCGGACTTAGATTGTCTGAAGGTAAAGAAGACTGTCTGGTGATTGATTACGCCGGTAACAGCTTTAATTTGCATCACCCTGAAGTGGGAGAAAAGAAACCCAACCCAGATTCCCAACCGGTTCAGGTATTTTGTCCAAGTTGTGGTTTCGCCAATATTTTCTGGGGCAAAACCGATAGTGAAGGCCATGTTATTGAACACTATGGAAGACGCTGTCAGGGGCTACTGGAAGATGATTCAGGTGAAAACACTACTGAACAGTGTGATTACCGTTTTCGCTTTAAAGAATGCCCACACTGCAATGCTGAGAATGATATAGCGGCCAGAAACTGCCATAAATGCCACCAGGCCATCATTGATCCGGATGATCAGCTAAGAAACGCATTAAAGCTAAAAGATGCCATGGTCATTCGCTGCGCCGGTATCACTCTACAATGCAGTGGAAACAAGCTTCAGATTTGCTATCACGGTGAAGAAGGAGAAGAGTTAAAGGAATCATTCTACTTCGATAAACCAGCACAACGTAAATTATTTAATCAACTGTTTGGGCGACGAGCCAATAATGGTCAGCAACCTATAGTTTTCAACTCCTCTGAAGAGGTAGTTATTCAGCAATCACAACTTCCCTACCCTGATTTTGTGGTAGCAAGAAAACAGAAACACTACTGGCAGATACAAGAACGAATTTTTGATTATCAGGGCAGTTATCGAAAAGCCAATGAACTGCGCTGATTTATCTTCAGTGTTCAGATACTAAAAAGCCCCTGATGAATTTCAGGGGCTTTTTTAATTCCTTCGACAGATCAGGAGAATATGCTTTTGAACATGAAGAAGAAGATAATTGCTAAACCGGCACCCGCAGGCAGTGTGACTACCCAGGATACGAAGATAGTTCCAATCATACGCATGTTTAGTGCGGCCATACCCCGTGCAAGGCCTACACCCAATACTGCACCTACCAGAGTGTGTGTAGTGGAGATTGGTAAGCCTGTACCTGATGCCACGACCACAGTAGTCGCCGCTGCCAGTGTAGCAGCAAAGCCACGACTTGGCGTCAGCTCAGTAATGTTAGTACCTACAGTTGCAATTACCTTGTGACCATACATTACCAGACCAGCAACAATACCGCCGCCACCCAGAAGCAGGATCCATGCAGGCATAGCTGTTTTCTGTGCCACTTCACCGCCAGCACTGACTACACCAACTACGGCGGCCAGAGGGCCTACAGCGTTAGCAACGTCGTTAGAGCCGTGAGCAAATGCCATTGCGCATGCAGTGAACATCATCAGAATACCAAACAGCTTCTCAACGCTGGTGAAGTGATGTTCACGATCCGCATCAGGGTCTGGGTGGATACGTTTCTGCATACGCATACCAATCAACATTGTGATGATACCGATACCTACAGAAGCCAGTGCACTTTCACCCCAGCTCATATCCAGACCAATATGCTTAAGGCCCTTGGTGAAAGTAACCATCGATATGATGAAGCCCACCATAAAGATATAATACGGGATGTATTTTTTAGCGTTTTCGAATGGCTTGTCTGTATCCAGAATAAGCTTCTGGACACTTCGGAACAGGAAGAAGGCTATAAGCCCAGCTGTTACTGGAGAAACGACCCAGCTTGCGACAATCTTACTTACCTTGCCCCAGTTCACTGCATCTACAGAAATACCTACTGCGGCAAAACCTACAATAGCACCCACAATAGAGTGAGTAGTTGATACAGGCCAGCCAAAATGAGTAGCAACTAATAGCCAGATACCTGCTGCAAGCAGCGCAGACATCATACCGAATACCAGCAGTTCTGGAGTGCCACTGAGTAGCGCCGGATCAATAATGCCTTTACGGATAGTTGAAGTAACTGCCCCACCCGCAAGATAGGCACCCATAAATTCGAAAATAATGGCGATCATGATCGCCTGTTTTAGTGTCAGTGCTTTGGAACCCACTGACGTACCCATAGCGTTTGCAACATCGTTTGCACCAACGCCCCAGGCCATAAAGAAACCAAATACACAGGCCAGAATAACAATGATGTGGCCATATTGAGCAATAATTTCCATGAATTTAATCCCAAGAAAAATTAACGAGCAACAAGCAACTGCAGTCGGCTACCCACCTGCTGCGAACAATTTGCAAGATCACCGATCAGACTGATGATCTGATAGAGGAACATCACATCCACTGGATGCAGTTCTTTCTCAACCGCAAACAGCTCAGAACGAATTTCACGTTCAAAATCATCAGCAGAGTGCTCAAGCACGTCCAGTTCTGTCAGCATTTTTTCGATGACGTCAATTTCGTGACCACCAAAACCGCTGTTCACCAGTTCATCCAGCTCGTTCAGAGCAGTCAGAGCCTGTTCTGAGGTCTTTAGAGCGGCACGTAACAACTCTTGCATTGGATTCTGAATCACTGCCGGAATCTGCATTTCACGTCCTAGCATCAAACCAGCTATATCCTTAGCGCGGTTGGCAATTTTGTCTTGCATACGTACGACTTCGAGAAGATCCGTTCTCGGTACAGGCAGGAAGATACTTTTTGGAAGATTCTGTCGAATCTCTTTTTTCATAGAGTCAGCTTCACCTTCAAGAACCGCGATTCGATTCTGAACAGTGGTAGCTTTCTCCCAGTCTTCAGCAATGACTGCTTCGAAAAAAGGTATCAGTTCGACTGCACATTCCTGTGCCTTAGCGATATGTTCCTGCATCGGTTTGAATGGAGAGCGGGCAAACATCTGCAGAAATGGATTACCAGTTGAAACCATACAGCGCACCTTTGGAATTTAGGTATTGGTGAACACAGAGTGTTCAGGCGCGCGGATTATGACCGATTTATGACGAAGAGTAAGTACAGAAACCGGGATTTTTTGTAATTTTTCTGAAATAAATATGAAATATTTGATCTGACAGCATTTTCTAATATACAGACGATATTCTTTGTAAATCTAATGTATATCGCATGCATATTTGCCAGGGCCTGTTAACACTAATTTCTTCGCCCCCTGCTGGAGGCCATTTTTGTTCTCAGTAAGGCCGCATGAGCATAATTTATTATTCTAAATAAGCGAATAATAACGAAGCTGAGAGCAAAGAGGTTCCCAGCCCTTCGGGTTGAGGCTATAAAAGGCTCACTCGTTGTTGCTCGTCACTCTTTTAGAACCACTAAAATCGTTCCTCGCGCCTGGATTGTCCCTTTTATAGACTCAACAGGGATGAAGAAATTAGTGTTAACAGGCCCTGGTAAAGGGTCAATAGCAGCTAATAGCTTCGACCCTTTAGCGATTTAGAATTGGTTCTTCCATTCCCGGATAGAGGCAAAGACATCAACTTCGTCACCCGATGCCTTTCCTGAGAATTGCTGAGCTGCCTTGATGACGTCTTCATGTTGTGTGCGCATGAATGGGTTGATTTGTTTTTCCTGTCCGATGGAGCTTGGGAGGGTA
>JASBRM010000359.1 GCA_030149405.1 Neptuniibacter sp.
CCCACCATGAAGTTTGGATGCGGGTTTTTACCACCGAAAATCGTATGAATTTTGACAACCTCTTTCTGGAAATCGAGTGCTTCCAGGTAATGCGCAACTGCCATAAGGTCGGCTTCTGGAGGTAGCTTATAAGCAGGATTATCCCAGTATCCGTTAGCGAACAAACCCAACTGACCTGTTTCTACAAACTTCTTCAGGCGTGTCTGCACATCCTTAAAGTAACCAGGGCTTGATTTAGCATGACGAGGAGAAACCATCTGCTGAAGTTCAGAAGTGGCTTTTGGGTCCGCCTTCAGTGCATTAACCGGGTTTACCCAGTCCAGCGCATGTAGGTGATAGAAATGTACAATATGGTCATGAATCTGAAGTGTTTTATCCATCAGATGGCGAATCAAGTGGGCATTCAAAGGCACCTGAATGCCCAACGCGTCCTCAACTGCTCGACATGAAGTGAGTGCGTGAGTACCCGTACATACACCACAAATTCGCTCTACGAACGCCCATGCATCACGAGGATCCCGACCGTTCAGGATAACTTCAAGTCCGCGCCACATAGTGCCGGTAGATACCGCGTTACGGATGATGTTGTTCTCATCCACATTCACTTCGCAGCGCATGTGGCCTTCAATTCGTGTTACAGGATCAACAACAATACGACGCCCGCTATTGTCCAGATTTTTACTATTTAACGGGTTATTCATTATTCCTGATCTCCTTTATGCTGAGCGCGCTTAATAGCGCTTACGGCTGCGTGAGCTGCAATAGCTGCACCCACGCCGCCAGCGACACCCATGCCAATCTCGTCAGCATTTTTCTCAATACCAAACTGTGGAATATTGGTCAGGCGATCGTAGAAAGAGCCTTTGTCCCAGAAACCATCTTCAGAGCAGCCAATACAACCGTGACCTGCCTGAATAGGGAAAGAAACACCCTCATTCCAGCGAACGGTTGAACAAGCGTTGTAGGTGGTGGGGCCTTTACAGCCAACCTTGTATAAACAGTAGCCTTTGCGGGCACCTTCATCATCCCACTGCTCAACAAACTGGCCTGCGTCAAAATGCGGTCGGCGATAACATTTATCGTGAATGCGCTGGCTATAGAACATTTTTGGACGACCCTGACGATCAAGCTCAGGGACTCGGCCAAATGTCAGCATATAGGTGATAACACCTGTCATGACCTCTGCGATGGGTGGACAACCCGGAACCTTGATGATTGGCTTATCAGTAATAACTTTATGAATAGGGACAGCCTGAGTTGGGTTTGGACGTGCGGCCTGCACGCAACCCCAGGAAGCGCAAGAACCCCATGCGATAATTGCGGCAGCATCCTTAGCTGCGTACTTAAGCTTTTCAACGAATGGCTTGCCACCAGAAATACAGAACATTCCATCTTCGTTAAGTGGTGGATTACCCTCAACCGCAAGAATGTATTTACCTTTATATTTCTCAATGGTTTTATGAAGAATATCTTCGGCCTGATGGCCTGCTGAGGCCATCAATGTATCGTCATAATCAAGCGAGATCATGGATAGAACCACATCCTTAACCAGAGGATGCGCGGAACGGATGAAAGATTCAGAGCAGCAGGTACATTCCAGACCATGAAGCCAGACAACTGGCGTTCGTTCTTTTGTTTCCATCGCGTTAGCGATACGGGGTGCGAAAGTTGGACCCAGTCCCAGGGCCGCTGCGGTAAGACTACAGTATTTCAGGAAGCTACGACGGGTAATACCCTGTCTTCGCATGACTTCGTAGAAGGTTTCTATTTGCGACATTCGTCTCTCCGGCGTGAAACCGCTGAAGAAACACTGTTACTTCTGGCCCTCACAGCCAGTGGTTGTAGTTTTCACTACACAGGCACCCAGTATGTAAACAGTGTTCAGCTTTTATTGTTTTTTATAGATCACCTCATATTTAGCAAAGTGCGGGCCAATAAATTAATTGCTTAATATTCAATAAGTTAAAATAATTTTAAAATCAAACAAGTGAAGATGGTTACCAGCAATACATAGGAACCGGTAAGTAGGTTTCTACTACTAAAGACAAAATTCGAGATGCATCAGGAGCTGATTTTACGAGCAGCACCTATCAGTGCCTGCCCATAAGAAAGACCTGCGTCGTTTGCGGGAAGCTGATTATGAGTCAGAACCTCAAATCCAGCTGTAATCAATGCAGCTTTCAAAGAGCTATAAATAATTGAGTTCTGCATCACACCGCCAGTTAGAGCAACGGTGCTGAATGTGTGATGTTGTTTTAAGCTTTCTGTCGTTCTCACCAACGCAGCAACAAAACCTTTATGGAATGCCATTGCCATCTCGGATTTACTCAACTCAGAATACTGAAGATCCTTGATAAAAGAGGCCCAGAACGGTGAAGGATCTATCTGATTGTCTTCAACAGTAAATGGATAAGGCTTCACTTCTCGATTAGCCTCCATGGCCAGGGTTTCCAACTCAATCGCCGCCTGCCCTTCATAAGTTATACCTTCAGCATGACAGCCCAGAGCTGCAGCAACCGCATCGAACAATCGTCCAGCGGAACTGGTCATAGGGCAGTTCAACTGTTTTTTAATCATCTTATTTAGAGTGGAACAGACCGGAGACGCCAAAACCGGGAACAGCTCCTGATAATGTTGCGGATCTGTATCTGGAAAGCCCTGCCTTAACTGGGCATATAAGCAGCGCCAAGGCTCGATAATGGCCTTTACACCCCCCACCAGAGGAAACGGCTTTATGTGCGCGACACGCTGAAATTCAAAGTATCCACCAAGCAGGAACTCCCCTCCCCAAAGGGTCTCATCAGAACCAAAGCCGGTACCGTCCAGGCATATCCCCAGAACAGGATCGCCATCCAGTGCATAGCCATTTTCACCCAGGCAAGAAGCCAGATGCGCATGGTGATGCTGTACCTTTATAAGATCACTGCCCCGCTCCGCAAGCTCTTCCCCATATTTACTGGACAGATATTCCGGGTGCAGGTCGCAGACATAAAGATCGGTTTCGAATTGATAAAGGTTTCGATACAGGTTTAGAGTATTTTGATACTGCTCATAGGTTCTGAAATCTTCCAGATCCCCAAGGTGCTGAGTAACAATCGCTCTGCCTGACTGAATCAGGCATATGGTATTTTTTAACTCACCACCCAAAGCGATGAGGTTTGGCGCTTTTTCAAACCCTTTAGGTAATGCCAAAGAACCAGGCGCATAACCTCTGGCTCGACGTAAGATATGAACCTCATCACCAACCTGTCTGACTACAGAGTCATCAACTCTGTTCTGAATATCACGATCATGCATCAGGAACAGATCAACAATCTCGGATAATTGTTCCCGCGCTTGTTTATTGCTAATTGCCTGAGGTGAGCCGGATTGGTTACCACTGGTCATGACCAAAGGTACTTCAATCGATTCCATCATCAAATGATGGATCGGCGTATACGGCAACATAAATCCAAGTTGATACTGACCAGAGGCAACATTATGAGAAACAGGCCTGTCTGGATTGGCAACAGGATCAAGCAATACAACAGGCGCTTGATGGCCAGAAATAATCTTTTCTGAGTTTGAGGAAACTTCAGCATAACGCCCTAGTATTTCCAGATCTCTAACCATCAATGCAAAAGCCTTATCGGGGCGATGCTTTCTAGATCGTAACTTCTCTACTGCAGAGGAATTCGTAGCATCACATGCCAGATGAAAGCCACCTAAGCCCTTCAGGGCGATTATCTTGCCATCGGTTAATGCTGCGCTGAGCTCATTGAAAACGTCTTCGGGTTTAAGCCTTTTACCACAATTATCTTCCAACCACACCTTCGGACCGCATACTGAACAAGCATTAGGTTGAGCATGGAATCGGTGATCTGCTGGGTTGTTATATTCTGAAAAACATTCAGAGCACTGTTGAAATTCCGCCATGGTCGTAAACTCACGGTCATAGGGAATCTGTTTAATGATACTCAGGCGCGGACCACAATCGGTGCAATTGATAAATGGGTAACGGTACCTCCTGTTACCCGGATCAAACAGTTCGGATAGGCAGTTATTACAAGTGGCAGCATCAGGTGCGCAACCTGTCGCAACAACACCCTGTTCGGTTCCATCAATTGAGAAAGAAGTGCTATTTATATATTCAACAGATCTGTAATAAATCTGATCAATTTTTGCTAATGGAGGAAGATCAGATTTGATCCGCTGAACTAAATCTTTGATTATTTCCTCATCACAATTCACATCTATTTTTACACCTTCAGAATCATTCAAGACCCTGCCAGCCAAGTTCATTTCATTGGCCAAACGCCAAATAAAGGGTCGAAAGCCGACGCCCTGAACCAGGCCCGAAATAGAAATTCGAAATGTTTGTTTAGATTGCGACATAGAAGGAAAGACAAATAAAACGTTTAAATAATCTATTCGCTGTATGAGCTAAATTGCAAGATAAAACTCAAAAAGAAGTCTGAAGAGTTTAACCTGAAAGCTAGTAAGGCTCTGTTTCTTCGTCATGAATCAGCATCGCTTTTGCTGAATCAGGTAAACGTAAAAACAGAAAGCCCTAGAACTCATCCAGGCCTGAAGTGACTCAACTGCCGGAAATTTAAAACGTCAAAATTGATTTCTTGTACAGGAATTTGATGTGGATCAAGATTCGAAACCGACCGGTTTGAAGAATCTATTTTTAGTACCTATAAAAAACATATGCTCAAAATGGATACTTATCATGCAGAATAAAAATAAATACCTGACATGTTCCAAATGCGTTCGTACCGCCCTTGATATTCAATCAGGTGATTCAAAAATCTCCTGGGATGAATTAGGAAACAGCAGGCCCCAGTGCAAAGATTGCCTCGCGGAACTTAAATCACGTCTATACCCAGAGGCCAATCAAAACAGCAGTTAAATTTTTAGGTTTGTTTGTTGGATTGAGTAACAAATATATACGAACACTTGTACCAGCTAGTTGGGCTTATGGTCTGTCGTTTCAATACCGTTAGTACTATCACAGTATTCACCACAGCGTTTCCTTATGCGCCAACGGGCAAAATATCCATACACAAAATCAAGAGCCGACTTAAGGCGGAGGAAGCCTATAACACGAGCAAGAAGCCGGTAGGCACTGATGTTCCGCCAAATAGTTAAGAATACCTCTACTCCATCAATCAGCACGCCTCTTTCATCCACTCCATGTATGCGCGCCATAGCCTGCTGGTATGAAACACCATGCTCACTGAGCAATGCTTGCTCCATAGTTATGTCTGCCCAATGAATCCTCTGGGATCGATCTAGGCGCATGTAATGAGCTATTTCTTTGCGGCAAAGCGGACATCCGCCATCATAAAAAACAATCGGTTTACTGAGCTGCATGATTAAACCGCAATGAGATGATTGTCTGAAGGCATATCCATCTGCTGAAAATGTTCAATAAGTGCTTTTGATAACAGTGTTGCACTTTGCCATGCAGCATTTGTTTCACCCTGCCCGAACCAGTCACCACAGACCCCTATTCTTGAGAATGAGTCCCACAGAAAGTCGGCATCCGTTTTAGAATGCCTTGCATAAAGCCAGCGGTGGGTTCTTTCGGCAATTACATGATTGTGCGTCGGAAAAAGCTCCATAAAAGCCTTGCGTAGATGTTGTGCAACAACATCAGGGCTCGTGTTTTCGTGAGCACGACTCCATTCCTTATTTGCTTCAATCACCCAAACATCTGAGTTTTCCGGACAGATCCTGCCGGGTTTTGCGCTGTCCTTGGTGATTCTGGATAGAACCTCATGCTGTCCTAGAATCAGGTCCGGCGTTTCTCTGGATTCAGAGTACGTCACCATTACATGTACCCAGGATACTTCTGGTGCAATAGACTCAGCTTTTTTCATGAATCGTGGAATGGCCTCAAGTAAAGGCACGGCTTGTAGCGCAGGCGTAGCAACCACTACTGCATCAAACTGCCCTAAACCCTTACCTTTATCATCTCTGACAATAACGCCTGCTTTTTCTTCCACTAATTCAGGCCATATATAACCTACCCGTGTAGATGGAATAAATTCTGCTCCAGTAATCAAGCTCCGTGTTAGAGCACTTTGTCGCGGTGATGCTGTACTAAAACGTAAGTGCTCAATAGCATCACCTTTAAAGTCAGTGACTCTGGGTGACCATTGCTCAATCTGGGGCTGAGTTTGTAGCCAGTTGGAAAAATCAATCTCTGTAGCAGAATCTGAGCCATCAAGAATGTATGGCGCACCAAGATCTGCAGAGTAATCTCCCAGTCTGCAAGTCGATAATCTTCCTCCCGTGCCACGGCTTTTATCAAACACCGTGACCAAGCAGTCATTTTTAACAAGCAGATCAGCCAGTACTGAACCGGCTAATCCTGCACCAACTATTGCTACATGAGGTTTCACGTTTTCCATTCCTTCGATTAGAACCTTAATGTCATTGCTTGCTGATCGTAGGATAGATATTGGCCCGCACAGGCTTCATCATGAGGAATCACCTGAACCAGTTCAGCTTCATGAATCCCTGCATCACGACAAACATCGTAAGCCTGACTTATATTTTTAAATGACAGAACCTGATTATCTTCCGTTTTAAGCAGCTCTTTATGTATTTTGTCACCACCATATTCCACTTCGATTACCAAAGGGCTACAACCAGACTCAATCAAACGTACTTTTCTGATCAGTCTGTTTTTAGAAAAATCTACTAATTCATTTTTGACCATTGTTCCGCTCCTCCGATTAGCTTTAGAGGGTTTACGGTTTAGCTGGAGGAATGGTTCATAGAAGATAGAAAAGTGCTTTAACGACACTAATGAATTCATCATTAGTGTCTATTAGGAATGACATCCTGATTAATCAAATACGTGCGGGCAACCACCAAAAGAATTTATAGAGTCATCCCAGCGGCGAACATCATTTGCTCTGCGCCAGCGACTATGGAAGAACTCCATAAGGCAGGGCCCTTGTTTTAGCTCAACCATCAGCGTATCACCCTCTTTTACTTGGTCGTAATCCGGGTATTCTGAAGTCCTGCCCCAGGTTAAACCGCCTTTAGATTCAGCATAACTAAGCCAGAAAGACTCAACATCAGAGCCTTGAGTCCAGGTAACACTCTGTTGGGAAGTTTCTTGGGTATCGCTGTTATCTGGAGCAGCCAAAGCCGACAGAGAAAATACAACACCGAAAATCAATCCAAATAATTTGTGAGTCATTTTGCGCCCAATCTATCCGTTAAAAACACAACATTGTTTGTATTCAGAACAGACAGAAAGGATTCACAAAAGTTTCACTGGGTAACCAATAAGAGCTCAAGCTCACTACAAAACAGAAGGCACCCTGGATTGA
The DNA here is from genome assembly GCA_030149405.1 of Neptuniibacter sp. Classification (GTDB taxonomy): domain Bacteria; phylum Pseudomonadota; class Gammaproteobacteria; order Pseudomonadales; family Balneatricaceae; genus Neptuniibacter. The sequence continues at coordinate 7,335 of JASBRM010000359.1, forward strand.
ATAGAGCCAGGTAAAAGCCTGACTAGCTGCAAACGTGCTT
>JASBRM010000236.1 GCA_030149405.1 Neptuniibacter sp.
CCCCTGAACTGATCCTAACTCCCCTCTGAATGACTGAGTAAATAGCTCTACTGCTAGAACCCCTGCGATATAGATAAAGGATTCAACAATAGCCAGGGGGAAAACAGCCAGCATGGTGATGATCATAAAAGGGAAAAAGTCATAGCCACTTTGGCTGGTTGAGAATCCATTTTCCATTAACAATGCAGTTGCAGCGGTTTGAAACGCAGATAAAACCAGAACCAATAAACACAAACGCGCATAAGAGGTTCGCATGCTGTATTGCTTAAAGCTGAGAATACCTATTAATAAACAGGCAACAGCCGTCACGGCGCGTATCGCGAAAAGCTCATTGATGATCTCAGCAGATAACAGGTAATAATCCACCAATATCCATGCAGGTTGCAGCAACACCAGAGCGATAGAAATCACTCTAATTCTGCGAAACAGATAATAACTGCGAGTCTGATTGAAATACCGGGAATGACGTCGCGCACTAAAGACGTCCAGTAACGTATCCAGAACCATACTATTTGCTCTTATTCTTTTTATAAACACTGCATGATATAGATTAGTTGAGAGCTAAGCGTTGATCCAAAGCAGCCAGTAAATTAACAATTCACCTGACCGGGTCTAAACTTTATCCAATATCTGCTCTGAGGGCGGGTTCCCATTACCCCACAGACTATAATAAGATAATTATCACGTTGTATAACTTGGGATAAATGCAGTGACTACACCTGAAACAGACCGCAGACGTTTTACCCGGATCAATTTTGATGCTGCTACAGAAGTTAAGCAGGGTGATGATATCTGGCAGGCCACACTAATCGATATCTCATTCAATGGAATGCTTGTGTCTACCGAAACGCCGCTTCCTCTGGAAAACGGAGCCGCTGTTGATATTACTGTGCATTTGCTGGGAAATGATGTGACCATCAATACTCCAGCAACTTTGGCCCACACAGAAGAGCTGCAATACGGCTTTGCTATTGAAAATCTGGATCTGGATTCCCTGACTCAGATACGCCGCCTGGTTGAGCTGAACCTGGGTGATGAAGCCCTTCTGGAGCGGGAACTGGATCACCTGTTTCTGGAAGACTAAGCAGTCCTAAGCTAAGCGTTACTCAAAGAGCCTCAAGTGCTTCTGATAATTTAGAAACAGCAACAACCTGCATTCCAGGCAATTCTTCTTTTGGAACATTACCTTTTGGAACGATTGCCCTTTTAAATCCATGCTTAGCCGCTTCCCAGATACGTTCCTGTCCATTCGGAACTGGACGAATTTCCCCTGAAAGCCCCACTTCTCCGAATACCATTAAATCATGGGGTAAAGCCTGATCTCGGAAACTTGAGACAACGGACATCAGCAATGCCAGATCAGCACTGGTCTCAAGCACTTTGACACCGCCAACCACGTTGACGAATACATCCTGATCACCGGTCATCATGCCGCCATGCCTGTGCAATACCGCTAGCAGCATCGAGAGACGGTTTTGTTCCAGACCCACAGCAACCCGCCTTGGGTTGTTCATATGGGAATGATCAACCAACGCCTGAATTTCTACCAATAATGGTCTGGTACCTTCCCATACCACCATGACTACACTGCCCGGGCTTGGGCCTTCTGCACGACTAAGGAATATAGAGCTAGGGTTTTTAACCTCTTTTAAGCCCTGCTCCAGCATGGCAAAAACGCCCAGTTCATTAACTGCACCAAATCGGTTTTTATGGGAACGAAGTGTACGAAAACGGGAATCTGATGAACCTTCCAACTGCAAGGAGCAGTCGATCATATGTTCCAGCACTTTTGGGCCAGCCAATGAGCCATCTTTGGTGACATGCCCCACCATAAACAGCACTGTGCCTGTCTGCTTGGCGAAACGCGTCAGATACGCAGCGGATTCTCTCACCTGTGAAACAGAACCTGGGGCTGATTGTACATCAGCCATATGCATCACCTGGATGGAATCAATCACCATCACTTTCGGTTGCAGTTTCTGAGCAGTATCACAGATTGTTTCTACATTGGTTTCTGACAGCATTTTGAGCTGTCCTGTGGGTAAGCCAAGACGTTGAGCACGCATCGCAACCTGCTGTAATGATTCCTCACCCGTCACATAGAGTGCAGGCATCTGCTCAGCCAGATAACACATGGTCTGCAGCAGCAAGGTACTTTTGCCCGCGCCTGGGTGACCACCAATCAAAACCGCTGAACCTGGAACTAATCCGCCACCAAGGACCCGATCAAGTTCGCCAGCACCGGCAGAAAAACGCGGCATCTCTTCAACAGACACTTCAGAGAGAGAGACTATTTTCTGCTGCCCAGCAGCACCAGCATAGCCGTCAAAACGGACATTACGGCTCTCTTGTGCAGCTGTTTTGGCTGAAGCTAATCTAACCTCAGTCAAAGTATTCCAAGCTCCACATGATGTGCACTGACCCTGCCACTTAGTGTAATCCGCTCCGCAGTCATTGCAGACATAGGCCGTTTTCTGCCGCGCCATTTGTTTCTCCCAATTAAACTAAGAGGTCATTCTACCCAACCTCTTTAATACAACCTATAGGTGCTTTTTTTATTTTTCGATTCCACTACAATCGACCAACTTATAATTAAAAATCAGGGTATGCCCTAACATCAAAGGAGATGTTTATGAAACTGGAAACCATCGCGGTTCACGGCGGTTATTCGCCAGATCCAACCACTAAGGCAGTCGCTGTTCCTATCTACCAGACAACCTCCTATGCCTTTGATGATGCCCAGCATGGTGCCGACCTTTTCGACCTGAAAGTCGAAGGCAATATCTACACCCGCATCATGAACCCAACAACTGATGTTCTGGAAAAGCGTATCGCTGAAATGGAAGGCGGCATCGCAGCCCTAGCCGTTGCTTCTGGCATGGCAGCTATCACCTATGCAATTCAGACAATTGCTGCCAACGGAGATAACATTATCTCTACCAGCGAACTGTACGGTGGTACTTACAACCTGTTTGCACACACACTACCGCATCAGGGTATTGATGTTCGTTTTGCCAATAAAGATGATGCTGCTGAGATAGAAAGTAAGATTGATGCGAACACTAAGGCGATCTTCTGTGAATCTGTCGGCAACCCATCCGGCGGTATTGCCGACATTGAGATGTTGGCTGAAGTGGCTCACCGCAACCAGATTCCATTGATTGTGGATAACACAGTTCCAAGTCCATTCTTATGGCGCCCGTTTGAACACGGTGCTGATATTGTTATCCACTCGGTAACTAAATACATCGGCGGTCACGGCAACTCAATCGGCGGTGTCGTTGTAGATTCTGGTAAGTTCCCATGGGGTGACTACCCTGAACGTTTCCCACTTCTGAATACTCCCGACCGTTCTTACCATGGCGTGGTTTATACAGAAGCTCTTGGGCCTGCTGCCTTTATCGGCCGCTGCCGAGTCGTGCCTTTACGAAACACAGGTGCTGCGATTTCACCTATGAATGCCTTCCTGATCCTTCAAGGCCTGGAAACCTTGCCTCTGCGTATGGAGCGCATTAATGAAAACACCCGCAAGATTGCTGAATATCTGGAAAGCCATGACGCGGTAAGTTGGGTGAAATACGCAGGGCTACAAAGCCATAAAGATTACGAGCTTGCTCAGAAGTATCTCAACGGCCAGGCATCAGGCATTCTAAGCTTTGGCCTTAAAGCGGGTCGCGAGGCGACATCACCATTCTATGATGCACTTAATGTATTTACCCGCCTGGTAAATATTGGTGACTGTAAATCACTGGCGGCAATCCCAGCTGAAACGACTCACCGCCAGCTGAATGATGAAGAGCTCGCTTCAGCGGGCGTTTCTCCGGAGATGGTTCGTCTTTCAGTAGGTATTGAGCATGTTGATGATCTAATTGCTGATCTGGAACAGGCTCTTTCTGCCATTGGTTAATAGCTGAAATTCAGAGGAGAAAAAAGGCCGCATCAGCGGCCTTTTTCATAAACAGAACTAATCAAAAATTGACCTGACTTTATCCCACATCGTACGTGCATTTTGCTGGCTTTTATCTGATGCCTGGGCAAGCTCTTGTAACTTACCCATCTTATTCATCGCTAACTGGTACTGTTCTTCAACTTCCTCAGCACCTGATGCGTTGAACTCCAGGTCATTAACCAGACCATCACTCAAACCATAGATCCAGCCATGAACAGTCAACTCCTGACCATTAGCCCATGCCTGCTGAACAATTGTGGTCTCACAAAGGTTTACCGACTGTTCAATAACGTTAAGCTCACACAGGCGATCCAATTGCTGATGCGAGTGATCCCAGGTAGAAAGAAATTCACGATGTTTCTGATATACACGACGAATATTACGCAGCCAGTTATCAATTAACCCATGGGGCTCACTTTTAATAGAAGCCGCAACACCGCCACAGCCATAGTGGCCAACAACCATAATATGCTTAACTTTAAGCACCTCTACGGCATATTGAACCACCGAGAGGCAGTTCATATCAGTATGAACAACAACATTGGCCACATTACGATGAACAAAAAGCTCACCCGGCAACATGCCAACAATTTCGTTCGCTGGGACACGGCTATCAGAACAACCAATCCACAGATATTCAGGTGCTTGTTGCTGCGCCAGGGTTTCGAAGAAATGCGGATCTTCCTGGTTTATCTTTTCCGCCCATTCACGGTTCTTTTCAAGTAAGTCAGTTAATTTTTCCATCACACATCCACATAATAAAAGAGGGCTAACGCCCTCTTGAATTTAACCTTGATGATACTTCGCACTGAGTTCGTGTACAGCATCCACAAAAGCTTTCGGATGAGCAGGATCAACAAACTGATGAATACCGTGCCCCAGGTTAAATACGTGTCCCGTTCCATTACCAAAACGACCCAGGATAAATTCAACTTCCTGTTCGATACGGTTAGCTGGTGCATACAGAACGCTTGGATCCATATTCCCCTGGAGAGCAACCTTATCTCCTACACGAGCACGGGCATTACCGATATCGGTAGTCCAGTCCAGACCCAGAGCATCGGAACCCGCTTCAGCCATTTTTTCCAGCCACTGACCACCATTTTTGGTGAAAAGGATTACTGGAACTTTTCGACCATCGTGCTCACGGATTAGGCCATCAACGATCTGCTTCATGTACTTCAGAGAAAATTCTTCATAACAAGGGCCGCTCAGAGCACCACCCCAGGTATCAAAGATTTGTACAGCCTGTGCGCCACAGCGAATCTGTTCATTCAGATAATCAGTGACAGATTGCGCCAGCTTATCCAGTAATGCATGCATAATTTCTGGAGTTGCATACATCATCTGTTTGATATGGCGAAAGTCTTTACTGGAACCGCCTTCAACCATATAGGTAGCTAGGGTCCATGGACTGCCAGAGAAACCAATCAGAGGTACGCGACCGTTCAGCTCACGACGAATCTCCTTAACCGCATTCATCACATAGTCCAGATCTGTAGCGGAATCTGGTACTGGCAGATCAGCTACGTCTTGTTCTGTACGGATGATCTTTTTAAAACGTGGACCTTCGCCAGTCTCAAAGTACAACCCCAAGCCCATTGCATCAGGAATGGTCAGGATATCTGAGAACAGAATCGCAGCATCCAGGTCATAACGCTCCAGCGGCTGAATGGTTACTTCACATGCTAGCTCTTTATTTTTACAGAGGCTGAGGAAATCACCCGCTTTAGCACGAGTTTCGCGATATTCTGGAAGGTAACGGCCAGCCTGGCGCATCATCCATACCGGTGTTGCATCTACGGGTTCACGGAGCAATGCCCGTAAAAAACGATCGTTTTTCAATTCAGCCATTTCTATAGGTCACTTAGTATCTAAAATTTAACTTGCGCATATTCTAACGATTTCTGGGCAAAAATACCTGCTTCTTTAGGCCGTAAAAAAGGCCGCATTTAGCGGCCTTTTA
>JASBRM010000382.1 GCA_030149405.1 Neptuniibacter sp.
AAGCGCACTGAACTACGGCCACCGTTCTCCAAAAGGAGTTATCGCTGTTGTGAGCCCATGGAACCTTCCACTGCTGTTGATGACCTGGAAGGTCGGCCCTGCCCTCGCCTGCGGTAATACTGTAGTGGTTAAGCCATCTGAAGAGACACCTGCAACTGCAACTCTTCTGGGTGAAGTTATGAACGAATGCGGCGTTCCAGAAGGTGTGTACAACGTTGTACACGGCTTCGGCCCTGATTCAGCTGGTGCTTACCTGACTGAACACAGAGATGTAGATGCAATCACCTTCACAGGTGAAACCCGCACAGGCGAAATCATTATGCGTGCTGCCTCTGTTGGCCTGCGTAACATCTCTATGGAATGTGGCGGTAAAAACCCGGGCATCGTATTCGCGGATTGCGATATGGATAAAGCCATCGAAGGCACCCTGCGTTCAGCATTTGTGAACTGTGGTCAGGTTTGTCTGGGTACAGAACGTGTTTATGTGGAACGTCCGATTTTTGAAGAGTTTGTTCAGCGCCTGAAAGAAGGTGCGGAGAAACTGAAGATGGGCCGTCCTGAAGATAAAGAAGTGGATTTTGGCCCACTGGTAAGCCAGGAACACAAAGAGAAGGTTCTGTCATACTACCGCCTGGCTGTTGAAGAAGGCGCAACCGTTGTTACCGGTGGTGGTGTACCTGAAATGGGCGAAGCGCTGAACCCTGGCGCCTGGGTGGAACCTACGATCTGGACAGGCCTGTCCGACGATGCCCGCGTGGTGCGCGAAGAAGTATTCGGCCCTTGCTGCCACATCCGTCCATTCGACTCCGAAGAAGAAGTGATCGAACTGGCTAACGACACCAACTATGGCCTCTGTGCTGCAGTCTGGACTGAAAATTCATCCCGTGCTTCCCGCGTTGCTGAGCAGATGGAAGTGGGCCTGGTCTGGATCAACAGCTGGTTCCTGCGTGATCTGCGTACGGCATTTGGTGGTGCGAAAGAGTCTGGTATTGGTCGTGAGGGTGGTGTGCATGGCCTGGAGTTCTACACAGAACTCAAAAATATCTGTATCAAGCTTTAAGGTGGTATTTGAGAGATGACAGCACTCGATACCCAGGCAAACCCGGAAATTGGCACAATCGTCAATATCAAAGGCGTAAACACGAATCTGCACATTAACGGCACAGGCTTTCCTGTGCTGATGCTGCACGGTTCCGGCCCCGGTGTAACGGCTTGGGCAAACTGGCGTTTAAGCATTCCGGTCCTCTCCAGAGAACATCAGGTCATTGCTCCTGACATGCTGGGTTTTGGCTATACAGATCCAACAGCCGGTAACCAGTATTCAATGGATAAGTGGGTCAACCATGCCATAGATATTCTCGATCATCTCAATATTGAGCAAACCGACCTAATAGGCAATTCATTCGGCGGAGCTCTAGCACTGGCGCTCGCCATTCGTCACCCCGGCCGCATCAGACGCCTGATCCTGATGGGTAGCGTCGGCGTGCACTTTCCCATTACGGCAGGACTTGATCAGGTTTGGGGATATCAACCCTCAGTCGCTGCGATGAAAAGCATGATGGGGATTTTTGCCTATAACCGTGAACTGGTGACCGATGCAGTGGCGGAATCCCGCTATAAAGCCAGCATCCGTGATGGTGTTCAGGAAGCTTTCTCCGCAATGTTTCCTGCTCCCCGCCAGCGTTGGGTTGATGCCATGTGCAGCCCTGAAGAGGCCATCCGTAACCTGCCACATGAAACATTAATTATTCACGGCAGAGAGGATGAGGTTATTCCTTTGCAGAACAGCCTGACCCTCAACCAGTGGATCAACAAATCACAGTTACACGTTTTTGGTCGTTGTGGCCACTGGACTCAGATTGAACATACAGATCGTTTTAACCAATTAGTCAGCGGTTTCCTTCGGGAAGCCGACCAACAGAAGAATGAGAAAAAACAATGAATCCACAACAAATACAAGCCTGTGGTGATGAGCTTTATGAAGCGCTGACCAAGAAAGAGACGCTGCGTCCTTTCACTGAGCGTTTTGAAGATATCACCATTGAAGATGCTTACCACATCTCTCTGCGTATGGTTGAGCGTCGTGTTCAAGCGGGCGCCAAGATCATCGGTAAGAAAATTGGTGTGACCTCTAAAGCTGTACAGAACATGTTGAATGTTCACCAACCTGACTTCGGTTACCTCACTGACGATATGGCTTTCAGTCAGGGCGAAGAGATGCCAATCAGCGAGCGTCTGATTCAGCCAAAAGCTGAAGGCGAGATCGCTTTCATTCTAAAAAAAGACCTGATCGGTCCTGGCATCACTAACGCAGATGTACTGGCAGCAACTGACTGTGTAATTCCATGTTTTGAGATCGTGGATTCCCGTATTGAAAACTGGCAGATCAAGATTCAGGACACTGTGGCAGACAACGCGTCCTGCGGCCTGTTTGTACTGGGCGATCGTGCTATTAGCCCTCGTGAAGTAGATCTTTCTACCTGCGGCATGGTGGTAGAGAAAAACGGCCAGATCATCTCTACCGGAGCTGGCGCTGCAGCACTGGGCAGCCCGGTTAACTGTGTTACTTGGTTAGCTAACACTCTGGGGCAATTTGGTATTCCTCTTAAAGCTGGTGAAGTGATTCTGTCCGGTTCACTGGTACCACTTGAGCCTGTTCAGGCGGGTGACTTTATGACCGTCAGTATCGGCGGTATCGGTTCTGCTTCTGTGCGTTTCACATAAGGAAAGAGTTCTATGAGTAAGAAATTAAAAGCGGTCATTATCGGACCGGGTAATATCGGCACCGACCTGCTGATGAAAATGATGCGTTCCGACTGGGTAGAACCTGTATGGATGGTGGGTATTGATCCAGAATCTGAAGGTCTGAAACGTGCTCAAGAATTTGGTCTTAAAACCTCAAGTACCGGTGTAGACGGAATCCTCGACCACATTATTGAAGATGATATCCGTGTTGCGTTTGATGCTACCTCCGCTTACGTTCACGCGGAAAACAGCCGCAAGCTTAATGAGCTGGGTGTGATCATGGTTGACCTGACTCCAGCCGCGATTGGTCCGTTCTGTGTTCCACCTGTAAACCTGAAACAACACGCCTCTCAGCTTGAGATGAATGTGAACATGGTGACCTGTGGTGGTCAGGCGACTATCCCAATGGTGGCGGCAGTTTCTCAGGTTCAGGACGTTGAATACGGTGAGATTGTTGCCACTGTATCTTCCCGTTCTGTAGGTCCAGGCACGCGTCAGAACATCGATGAGTTCACCCGTACAACATCAGGTGCTGTTGAAGCGGTAGGTGGTGCAGACAAAGGTAAAGCCATCATCATTATCAACCCGGCTGAGCCACCGTTGATGATGCGTGACACGATTCATTGTCTAACTAAAACCACGCCAGATCAGGCAGCGATTACTGAATCCGTTCACAACATGGTGAAAGAGGTTCAGAAATACGTACCAGGTTACAAACTGGTAAACGGCCCAATCTTCGATGGCAACAAGGTTTCTGTATTTATGGAAGTAGAAGGTTTGGGTGACTTCCTGCCGAAATATGCAGGCAACCTGGACATCATGACGGCTGCGGGTCTGCGTACAGCAGAGATGTTCGCAGAAGAAGCATATAAAGGCGAAATCACACTACCGGAGCGAGGCTAATACGATGGATCTTAAAGGTAAGAATGTAAAACTCCACGATATGAGCCTGCGTGATGGTATGCATGCGAAACGTCATCAGCTATCGCTGGAGCAAATGGTTGCTGTGTCAACCGGTCTGGACGATGCGGGTATTCCGCTGATCGAGGTAACCCACGGCGATGGCCTGGGTGGTTCCTCTCTGAACTATGGTTTCCCAGCGCACACTGATGAGGAATACCTCAACGCAGTTGTGCCAAAGATGAAGAATGCGAAGATCTCTGCCCTGCTGCTGCCGGGTATCGGAACCGTTGATCATCTGAAAATGGCAAACGATTGTGGTGTAAGCACAATTCGTGTTGCAACCCACTGTACTGAAGCGGACGTATCTGAACAGCACATCGGTATGGCTGCGAAGATGGAGATGGATACAGTTGGCTTCCTGATGATGGCGCACATGGTGTCTGCAGAGAAGATTCTGGAGCAGGCCAAACTGATGGAAAGCTACGGTGCTAACTGCATCTACTGCACCGACTCGGCTGGTTACATGCTGCCAGACGAAGTGACTGAAAAGATTGGTCTGCTGCGCGCTGAACTGAATCCGAATACAGAGATCGGTTTCCACGGTCACCACAATATGGGGATGGCAATCGCTAACTCTCTGGCAGCAGTTGAAGCCGGTGCGGTACGTATCGATGGTTCAGTTGCAGGTCTGGGTGCTGGCGCTGGTAACACGCCTCTGGAAGTGTTCGTTGCGGTTCTTGAGCGTATGCAAGCCAACCACGGCATTGATCTGTACAAGATTATGGATGTGGCTGAAGACGTTGTTGTACCACTGATGGATCAGCCGATCCGTGTAGACCGCGATGCCCTGACTCTGGGTTACGCAGGCGTATACAGCTCGTTCCTACTGTTTGCACAACGCGCAGAAGCGAAGTATGGCATCCAGGCGCGTGACATTCTGGTTGAACTAGGCCGCCGCGGCACTGTTGGCGGTCAGGAAGATATGATCGAAGACCTGGCGCTGACCATGGCAAAAGACCGAGGACTGATCTAATGGCTGAAGTACAAGAAAACAAACTGACTCAGGCACAGATTGAGCAGCTGGCAGAGCACTGTGAGAACGCTGAGCTACAGGCTTACGAGATCACCAAAATCACTAACGATTTCCCTGAGATGACCTACAAGGATGCTTTTGACATCCAGTGGGAAATCCGTCGTCGTAAAGAAGCACGCGGTAACAAAATCGTGGGCATGAAAATGGGTCTTACCTCCTGGGCAAAAATGGCTCAAATGGGTGTTGAGCATCCATGCTACGGTTTTTTGGCTGACTACTTTTCCATCCCTGATGGCGGTGAGATCAAACATGATGAACTAATCCACCCGAAGATCGAAGCTGAACTGGCCTTTGTTACTAAAGCGCCACTGAAAGGTCCGGGTGTACACATTGGTGATGTACTGCGAGCGACTGACTTTGTTATGCCAGCAGTGGAAGTAATCGACTCTCGATACAAAGACTTCAAGTTCGACCTGAAGAGCGTTATCGCTGATAACTCATCCTCCAGCCGCTTCATTGCGGGTGGCACGATGAAAAAAGCTGAAGAGCTGGACCTTAAGAACCTGGGTGTTGTTATGGAGATCAACGGTGAAGTGGTACAGCTGGGCGCTGGTGCTGCCGTACTGGGTCACCCTGCTTCTTCTGTAGCTATGCTGGCAAACATGCTCGGTGAGCGTGGTGAAGAGATCCCAGCAGGTACTTTCATCATGATCGGTGCGATCACTGCGGCGGTTCAGGTGAACAAAGGCGACAGCTTCTGCGTACGTTACCAAGACCTGGGTACTGTTAGCGGTAAGTTTGTTTAAAGTCAGGATCTGTTTGCAGCATGAATGCACCGTCAGAACACCAAAACAGAGTATGTAATCCCGGTGATGAAGGAACCATTACCGTCAGTATCTCGCGCAAGGTTAAACCTGGCCGAGAGACTGAGTACGAAGAATGGATTTCGGGTGTCATTCATGCGGCGGCTGGTTATAAAGGGCATCTGGGCACAAACGTGCTCCGCCCCGGTCCATCAACAAATCATGAATATGTGTTGATTTACCGTTTTGATAACTACGAAAACTGCCAGACCTGGGAACAATCAGATACACGTAAGGAATGGCTTAACAAACTGGATGAACTGGTTGAAGGCGAAGGTAAAACTGAACGCGGAACCGGCTTGGAATTCTGGTTTGATATGCCAGAACTACCGGTACAGAAGCACCCAAAACCACACAAAATGGCACTGGTCCTGATTGTGGTTGTGTTTGTTCTGGTACTTGCGCTCAATCTGATTTTCGCCCCCTGGCTTGAACAGATTCCATTGTGGTTAAGAATCCTCAGCATTGTAATAGCCCAGGTTTTACTGATGACTTATATAGTGATGCCGCGTGTAACCAGGTTACTGAAAGGCTGGCTCTACAGCTGAAATAAGAGAGAACTATATGCCTGTAATACAAGCAAACCTTATTGAAGGTCGCTCTGACGAAATGAAAGAGCGTCTTATTGAAGAACTGACTGAAGCCTGCATGCGCGCTTTGGATGCTCCTCAAGAAAGCGTACGTGTGATTATCAATGAAATGCCAAAGCAACACTTTGGCATCGGTGGTGTATCTGCCAAAAAACTTGGAAAGTAATTTATAACGCTGCTCTTATTGAAAGTACCACCTATCTTCGCTCTCAGTTACAAGGAATTTAGATTTCCATCGTAGCTGCTTGATAGGCCTTGTCATTATGACAAGCTCTCCTTGTGCCCTGAATCTATCAGGGCTTTTTTTTGTTTGTACGGATTCAATTACCAATCGCTTGTATCCAAATTTTCTTTAAGATATTCCATGAACAATCTGACTTTTGCGGGTAAAAAGCGACGATGGGGGTAAACGATATTGACCCATTGTGGTTGGGCTTCATAGTCAGTCAGCAACGGAACTAACTGCCCAGACCGGATCGCTTTATTCAACATAAAACCTGATAACCGCAGAATACCCCCACCCTCCAGAGCATAGTCATACAGTGCGTTCACATTATCAGTTTTGAAATTACCGGTAACGCCAATCACCTCTTCCTGTGCACCAGAACCAAACTTCCAGAAATTCACCTCTTCGCGACTGGTAAGGCATAAACAGTTATGGCGTTTTAGCTCCTCTGGAGTTGAGGGCGAACCGAACTTCTCCAGATATTCAGGAGCAGCACACACAATACGATCACTCCGGCCTAATGAGCTCGCTATCAAACTGCTGTCTGCCAACTCTCCCAAGCGGATCGCAAGATCTATTCCTTCTGCTACAAGGTCAATGGTTTTACCTGTGAGTGTCAGCTCTACCTGTAATCCTGGGTAATCTGAATGGAAGTCTGCCAGTAAAGGAATCACCTGATGTTGGGCAAAACCCGGTGAACAATTAACTCTCAACAAACCCTGCGGCAGCTCGCCGTATTCAACAATCTCAGTCTCTGCATCCTCAAGCTCATTAAGAATCTCATTACAACGTACATAAAAACGCTGCCCTGCTTCAGTTAGGCTGATCTGACGAGTAGTTCGGTTAAGAAGACGTACCTGCAAACGTTCTTCTAAGCGGGTCACCAGCTTACTGATGGCAGAGGGAGACATACCCAGTGAACGGGAAGCCGCAGAAAAGCTGCCCTGCCCCACAGATTCGGTAAATGCTTGCATCTCAGATAGACGATTCATAAATCACTTTTTTAATTATTCTTTGAATATTATTCACAAATGATATGCCATCTTTGATATTTATCAACCAATCAGCTCTGGCTATTCTGGTCACATAACAATCAACAATGTCAGAGTAACCCGAAAATGATTGAGCTATATACCCACCCGATGTCACCTTGTGCGCAGAAAGTCAGAATACTGCTGGCCGAGAAAAATCTGCAATGGACCTCCCACCATGTAGACCTGGCACAGAAGGAAAACCTAAAACCGGAATACCTGAAACTGAATCCATTAGGTGTAGTACCTACTCTGGTTCATAACGGCAAGCCTGTGATTGAATCGAGCATCATCTGCGAGTATCTGGATGACTCATACCCAGAGCATTCTCTAACCCCGGAAGATCCTTATCTGCGTTCTAAAATGCGTTTCTGGCTAAAGCATATCGATGTGAAGCTTCATCCATCCTGTGGTGCTCTGCAGTGGCCGATCGTGATGCGCCCTGCCATGTTGCAGAAATCCCCGGAAGAGCAGCAACGTCTCTTGGATATGGTCCCAGAAAAGCCTCGTCGTGAACGCCAGAAACGCTTGGTAAAAATGGGTTTAGAAGCCCCTGATGTGATCGACGCAGTTCGCACTTATCGCAAAACAATTCTTGATATGGAAGAAGCACTGAAACAACATGAATGGGTCGTGGGGGATGAATTCTCACTCGCGGACGTCTGTCTTGCTCCCTACTTCCAGACCATCTACCAGTTTGGCTGGCAGGATATCTATCAGGACTGCCCTCATGTCGCAGTCTGGTTCCAGAAATGTATGGATCGCACTTCCTATCAGCAAGCCGTGACCAGCGATTTTAGTCCTGAAACACTGACAGATCTACGCGCAAAAGGTGAACCCGCCTGGGAAGTTGTTTCAAGATATCTGAAGGAGATGAAGTAACTCCAAACCCCGAAAATCTGACCACACCCCTTCCCGACTTCCTGTTCTCAAATTTTCTTTTAATGATTTGAGAACAGGCTTTTAGCATATGCTTAAACTTTGGTCTCAACCCATAAAAGACCTAAATTTAAACCACCATAAATTCAATACCTTAGATACAAATCCAATTGGCACTCATCCTGCTAAATATTCAAGAATGCTTGAGCCTATATCGAATGCTCAAGCTACAAACCTATATAAAAACAAAAATGGATAGGATGAATGAACGCAGAAAACGACGCTTATGTGCTTACAACGGACCCAGAAGGCAATATCCAGTATTGCAGCCCGGGTCTTCAAAGTCTGACTGGATACAATGCCGCGGAAATGCAGGGTGAGAACATCCGTATACTGAAACACCCAGACATGCCCGATGGCCCATTCAAAGACCTATGGAACACCATATCCCAAGGTAAATCCTGGATGGGCATGATCAAAAACAAAATGAAAAATGGTGAAACCTTTTGGGTTGATACCTACGTCATTCCCATTATGGAAAACGGCAAGATCATTGAATATCAGTGCATCTACCGCAAACCAAAACCCGAAGTGGTCAGCCGTGCAGACCATATCTATACACTCAGAAAACAAGGCAAAAGCCCAAAAGCCCTGAGCAAGCCTAACCCCAGAGTCACCTTCCGGATGCTCTCTGTGTTTCTGTTGGCATTCGTTCCGGTTATCGCTGCGACGTTACTACAGCTACCTCAGGAATTTACCCTGGCAATCACCATTGCAGCGCTGGTTCTGGGCGGGTTGATGAGCTACTACCTAACACGTTCACTTGAAGATGTGATCAAAGAAAGCCGTAAACTGGTTAATCATCAGGTTAAACAGCTGATCTACACCGGCACCACGAACGACATAGGACAGCTTTTGCTGACCCAGACCATGCTTCAGTCACAACTGGATGCCATTCTTCGCCGTATCAGCGCGGCTTCTAACGAAGTACAAACCAGTGCCAGTGAATCAACAGAAGTAATGAGCACCACCTGTCAGGAAGCGGAGGAACAGCAACGTTCTTTACAGCAACTTGCAGCAGCCATGTCACAGGTTTCCAGTGCCACCAGCTCAGTTGCACAAACCACTGCTGAAGCACTGCAACAGGTGAATCAGGTACAGGATGATGCCAACAACGGTGGTGAAATCGTAGACAGTGCCGTGAACGCTATGTCTTCACTGGATCAGGCCATTGATCAGATTGACCACAATATCGACAACCTGAAACAAAGCAGCGAGAACATCGGTAAGGTTGTCGTGGTCATCAGCGATATCGCAGAACAGACCAATCTCTTAGCACTTAACGCTGCGATTGAGGCAGCTCGGGCCGGTGAAAATGGCCGCGGTTTTGCGGTAGTTGCAGATGAGGTAAGACAGCTGGCGCAACGTACTCAAAATTCAACACAAGAGATCAACGAAATCATCACCGCTCTGCAGCAGGAAATCACCCTGATCTCCAGTTCCATGGTCAGTGGCCGCGAGCTGACAGATACCTCAGTAGCCAAAATTCAGGAAGCCGGCTCAAGCTTGAAAGCCATTCTCAATGCGGTAGATGAACTGAGCAATATGACTGCCCAGATTGCCTCCGCAACCGAAGAGCAAAATGCAGTCGCGGTAGAGATGAATGAACAGATCTTCACCATCCAACGCAACTCAGAAAATGTAGTAAGCCAGGCCAGCCAAACCCTAAACCTTAATAAAAAATCCGAAGACCTGGCCCGTAAACAGACTCAGATGATTGAGCGAGTTCTGACCTGCTAAATCACTCCAATTGAGGTTAGTCTCAGCACGCGTGCTAACCTCAATTTTAATAAACACACTACTTTGCTTGACCCGCTTTTTATGTAACCAGCTAAATATAGTTTCTCAGCAAAATATTTCATTCTCCTAGTTCAATAAAATGATCCATATTGGCTGTCAATATTCTGTATAAGCTCAAGCACTCTGTCACAATCTTCAGGTTTACCCTCCCTTCGATTCAACAAGCTCTAGTATCGATTTACTCAGGCGATTACATAACGTGATTTCAGCCCAAGAGTACTGACTGACCTACGTAAAAAAGGTGAAAATATAGCCTTCCATTGCTAAACCGATCATAGCTGTGAATGGTTAAAGCCCTATAAATTTTGTGGCTGAACAACTGCTAATTTTTAGACTATGATCCTGTTAAGCCGAAACATGATGTTTCGGCATATAACAATGAGATAAGGAGTAATCAATGAAATCTATGCTTACCGCCCTGTGCTTAGCAGGTATCACCTCTTTCGCTCACGCGGGTTGGAATCTTAATTCTGACGATTCGAACTTTAACTTTGCCTCTATCAAAAAAAGTAACGCTTATGAGACCCATACTTTTAATAGTTATGAAGGTTCCATTAGCGATACTGGTGAAGCTGTGCTGAAACTGGACCTTAATTCTGTAAATACAGGAATTCCGATCCGTGATGAACGTATGCAGAATATGCTGTTCAACACTGTTAAGTTCCCTGCGGCAACATATAGCCTGAGTATCGATTCTGAAAAACTGGTTGCTTTGAAAGCAGGTGAACGCCTGCAGATGGATGTTGAAGGTACTCTGTCACTCTTCGGCATTGAGAAAACGTTGCCAGCTTCACTGAATGTTTTCAAGTTGGGAGAGAAGCGACTTCTGGTATCAACGGCTAAGCCGATAGCCCTGAAAGCTTCAGATTTTGGTTTGGATAAAGGTGTTGAAGCACTACGTGAGATCGCCAAGCTGCCGGTAATTTCAACTACTGTACCGGTAAATTTCAGTCTGGTTTTCGATCAGAAATAAATGAATAAATGGGGTCAGAGTAGATTTGATTTTCACATATAAGTAGAGCCTCAAAATACAGCACGAACCCCTACCCCTTCTTCGCTGCAGAGTATCGCAGCTTAAACCAGATTAAGAGCTTGTTTTTCTGAGGTGGTGAAGCCTCCGAGTTTACAAGCTCTCTGGTTTAAACGAGAAACGCAGAAAACCGGGCCTGGCCCGGCAAGAAGCAGGCTCGTCTTTGGTTTGATAGGGTCTTTGCCGAAACAAAGGCCCTGACTCGCTGAACCTTAATAAGAAATCCGAAAACCTTCCCCGTAAACAGACTCAGATGATTGATAGAGTTTTAACCTGCTGATCAAGCTTTTGAATTGTCCATAACAATCCGGTTACGCCCTTTATGCTTAGCTTTATAAAGGGCTTGATCCGCTCTTTCTAATGCCTCAAGAATTGGTTCATTTTGGATCCAAGCTGTAGCACCAATACTGGTGGTCACACTGATCTGTTCATCCTTATTGGGGAAGCGGGTGTTGTCTAATTCGTGACGAATTCGGTCTAGAATCACTTGTGCCTGTTCTAAACTCACATCTACCAAAGCAATGGAGAATTCCTCTCCTCCTATTCGTCCAAAAAGATCCTTCTCTCTCAAAACACCTGATACCAGTCTTGCGAACCCTTTGAGCACCTCATCCCCTGCAGCATGACCGTAGGAATCATTAAGCTTTTTAAAATGATCCAGATCCAGCATCGCCAAAACCGTAGTTGGGCCACCTTCACGATGCAGAGCAGCACTTAATTCCAGGTATGCCCTCCGATTCAATACTCCCGTTAAAGGATCTGTTGAAGCCTGCTCCTTCAACATATGCTCTTTCAATTTTCGTTCAGAGATATCACTAATAGCGGAGAAAATAGCTTTCTCCGATTCCAATTGGATCAATGTTGAGGAGAACTGTGCCCAAAATGGCTGGCCTCGATAGGCTTTAAGTTCACATTCTATATTGTTCAAATTACCGTAAGTGCGTAACCCCTCCATCATCCTTTGACGGTCTATAGGAGAAACATAAAGATCAAAAACATTTACACCCTCAAGTTTCTGTGGC
>JASBRM010000383.1 GCA_030149405.1 Neptuniibacter sp.
CGGAAATTTATCAATAAGATCACATGTTGTATTCGGAGGGGTAAAAATTAACCCTCAGATATCCGTGCTCCGGGGCGGTGTAGACATTCTGGTTGCAACGCCTGGTCGTCTGATTGACCTGCATAATCAGGGTGCTGTTAATTTCTCAGACCTGGAAGTTCTGATACTGGATGAAGCCGATCGAATGTTGGATATGGGCTTTATCCATGACATCAAGAAGATTCTGGGCTTTCTTCCGAAACAACGACAAAACCTGATGTTCTCAGCCACTTTCTCTGACCAGATTCGTAAGCTGGCTCAGGGGCTTATGAACAATCCGGTGGAAATTTCAGTCACTCCTGTTAACTCAACAGCGACAACCATTAAGCAGTGGATATGCCCGGTTGATAAGAAGCAAAAAGGCCCATTACTGATCGAGATGATTAAGTACCATCGCTGGGATCAGGTATTAGTATTTACGCGCACAAAACATGGTGCCAACCGTCTAACCAGACAACTGGAAAGTGACGAGATACCGGCATTAGCCATTCATGGCAATAAAAGTCAGGGAGCCCGCGTAAAAGCGCTTGAAGCCTTTAAAAACGGTAAGAACAAAGTACTCGTAGCAACAGATATTGCGGCCCGGGGTCTGGATATCAGCCAGTTACCGCAAGTGGTGAATTTTGACCTTCCCAATGTTGCTGAAGACTACGTTCACCGTATCGGCCGTACAGGTCGTGCAGGTGCAAGTGGTGAGGCCGTATCTCTGGTCAGTGCTGATGAGGTTGATCAGCTCAGGGGGATTGAGAAACTGATCGGTGGCCAGCTAAAGCGCAAGGTAATTGAGGGTTTCGATCCGGTTCATGCCCTGCCTGATTCCCATCAGAAAAAGAAGCCAGCACGAAAACGCCCGTCCGCAAAAAATGCTGAGAGAAATACAGCTAAGGCCAAAGGCCACCGTGATGGCCAACGCTCCGGTGACAATGCCCGTGGTCATAAACCTCAAGGTAAAAATAAGTCGCACCGCACTGGATCTGGTAACGCCAAGAGCCAAAACGCTCAGTCAAAGCAAAACAGGACGGGTTCTTCCGGGCAAAAAGCAACGGCTAGCAAAGCCAACGGTCACAATAAAACTCAGAACCGTTCCAGAAGAAAACCTGCCGCTTCTCGCTAATATTTAATCATTTGTTCTGTAGAGGATCTGATAAAATCCTCTTCATTCTTTGCACTCCACAGGATATCAACTTGAGTCAGTCTGCCTTTAACACTCTGAAATTAAACCCAGCACTTGTGAAAAACCTGAATTCACTGGGTTATGAAAAGATGACACCGATCCAGAGCGAAAGCCTGCCCCATGTATTGCAGGGTAAAGATGTTATCGCGCAGGCGAAAACTGGCTCAGGTAAAACAGCCGCATTTGGACTGGGACTGCTGGATAAGCTCGATGTGAAGCGTTTCAGAGTACAAGGGCTGATTCTCTGCCCTACCCGCGAGCTGGCAGATCAGGTCGCAAAAGAGCTTAGAAAACTGGCTCGCTCCATACACAACATTAAGATTCTTACGCTGTGTGGTGGTATGCCTTTTGGACCTCAGATCGGCTCTCTAGAGCATGGTGCGCATATTGTTGTCGGAACGCCTGGGCGTATTGAAGAGCACCTGCGTAAAGAACGCTTAAAACTGGGTGATCTACACACCTTCGTGCTCGACGAAGCTGATCGCATGCTGGATATGGGTTTTCAGGCCTCTCTCGATGCGATCATGAGTTACTTACCTAAGAAACGCCAAAACCTTTTGTTCAGCGCCACTTACCCTGAACAGATTGAGGCGATAGCTGCAAAGCTGATGTACAAACCCGTTATGGTCAAAGCTGAAACGGCACACGAGAACAGCAGTATTGAACAGCATTTTTATCAGGTTCAAGGAAATGACCAGCGATTAAGGGCGTTACAACTTTTACTATTGAAATACCGCCCGCAATCCGCAGTAGTGTTCTGTAATACTAAAAAAGAAACACAGGCTGTATCTGAATCCCTCCGCAGCTGTGGCCTCAGCTCTGTTGCACTTCACGGTGATCTTGAGCAGAGAGAACGTGACCAGATACTGGTGCGTTTCAGTAACCAGAGTGCTTCGGTCCTGGTAGCTACCGACGTGGCGGCACGAGGTCTGGATATTGAAACCGTAGAAGCGGTGGTGAACTACCATCTGGCACATGACCCGGAAGTTCATGTCCACCGTATTGGCCGAACCGGTCGGGCGGGACGCAGTGGTCTTGCATTCACTTTCTTCAGCGAACGTGAAGCCCACAAAATGATCGCCTTGGAAGACTACATGGACCAAGAGTTCACAGCCGACGAGCTTCCAGATGAGTCTTTTCTGGAATCTTCCGGCTATCAGCCTTCAATGGTGACATTACAGATTGACGGTGGCCGCAAACAGAAAGTACGTCCTGGTGATATTCTGGGCGCGCTCACGGGTCAAAATGGCATAGAGGGTAAAGAGGTAGGCAAAATCAATATCTTTGATTTCAGCGCCTACGTTGCGGTTAAACGCAAAGCATCTACAGCCGCGCTGAAAAAACTGGAAAAAGGTAAATTGAAAGGCCGCTCATTTCGAGTGCGCAGAATCCGCGGCTAGCCTGATTTCTGGACGATTAGATAGAGATGCAGTTCCGGGTACTGATCGTATTCAAGGTGGCGGCAAATGCAATTCTCGTCACTGATCACCTCGAGATATCTGGGTATCCCTAAAGTGGAGTAATACACCTCTGGGCCCATGGCATCATCCGTAATAGATTCTGGTTCATCCACCCCGCCGGTAGAGAAGATAAATACCCCGCCGGGGTTTAAAGCCTTACAAAGCTTACGAATCAGCGCCTCTTTTTCAGCCAGAGGAACATGCCAGATGCTGTCCCAACCGCTGATAAAATCAAACTGTTTTGGCGGTTGCCATTGGCAGATATCCGAGTGATAGATTGTGAGATCTGGGTACTTTTCTCTGACCACCTCAACCATACGCTCAGAGATATCAATCCCCTCAGGTGTTAAGCCGTTCTCCTGAAGCAATTCAAAAAAACGTCCTGTACACCCGCAACCTGCATCCAGTGCTGTTTTACCCTCTTTAAGAAATGCCAGGGCACGTTTATGTGCCTCAATACCATTCTCGCGGTTAAACTTGTCATCGGTCCATTTCTGAAAAATCTGGTCGTAAGCTTTACCGATCTCTGAGGGCTTCATTTAACTCAGCCTTTATTTATTTAGCTTTTGAGCTTTCTTAACGAGAGACTTGTCCAGATCATCCGCATAGATAACGATGCCGTCCTGTCCTTCAACCGGGCATATCACCACCGCAAAGCCATCTTCTTCCAATCCAGGTGTCCAGTGACTGTGCCATTTTTTAAGGGGGATAGCTTCGGCCTTACATTCACTCCATTCATCAGTCGCCCAGGCTTCAGCAAGGGATTGATCAGGCCAAACAGGGACACAGTCCTCATCCTCAGTATTTAGCATCACACAACCGTAGTGATCGGTTAGAATCCAGATCTTCTGTTGCGTCACAGCTTCAGTCACGAAATGTGAAAAAAGCTGTTCTTCGTTCATTTTTAAAATGGCATCAACATCTTGAGTAGAGGACATAGAGAATCCGTATGCAGGTTAAAAGCGTAAACTAACGCAAGGATAAACGGTCAAAGCAGTAATTCAATCACTATTACTGTGACAACATAACGATAAACAATTAAGTTTATTACCGACGTTCAGTGTAATTATCAGAAATAGAAGAGCCTTTGAGTATCAAAATGAATCTGAAAAACAGCTATTTAGAATTAGGGGATCAGTTTTATGAAAAAATTTCCCCATCCCCCGTTTCTGATCCTAATCTGTTTCTGTGGAATCAAAATCTAGCACTGGAACTGGGCTTACCTAAAGAGCTTACTGATGACACACAGGCCCTGAGCCAATACTTCTCTGGTAATCAGGTGTTCCCTGATTCAACCCCCATCGCTTTAGCCTATACCGGTCATCAGTTTGGCCACTTTAATCCGCGCCTCGGAGATGGACGCGCTCATCTCTTAGGCGAGGTTGAAGCCAAAGACTCAAGCTGGGATATCCAGTTAAAAGGCTCTGGCCCTACAATGTTTTCACGTCGTGGCGATGGCCGCTGTGCTCTTGGACCTGCAGTGCGTGAATTTATCATGAGTGAGGCAATGCATGCCCTTGGAGTGCCAACAACACGCGCCCTGGCTGTAGTAACTACTGGTGACCCAGTTATTCGTGAGGGCGTTAAACCCGGAGCTGTGGTTACCAGAGTAGCTGCAAGCCATCTTCGTGTAGGGACTTTTGAGTACTTCGCCGCTCAGCAAGATTTAGCAGCGGTTGAGTCACTTTGCCATTACGCAGCGGACCGTCACTTCCCTGAGCTTAAGCAGTTATCCGGATCTGAATTCTACAAAGCATTTTTCACAACTGTTATGCGCAAGCAGATTGAGTTGATTTGCCAATGGATGCGTGTTGGTTTTATTCATGGCGTAATGAATACGGATAACACAGCAATAAGCGGTGAAACCATTGATTATGGACCCTGTGCCATGATGAATGCTTACTCCCCTGATACTGTCTTCAGCTCCATCGATACACAGGGTCGCTACCGTTTTGGTCATCAACCACAGATAGGCCAATGGAATATGGCAAGACTGGCAGAATGCCTTATGCCGTTGTTCGATGAAGATTCAACGCTAGCACGAGAAATCGCACAAGCATTGTTAAATGCCTATGCTCCTGAATTTCAGGAAAAGTATTTCGCAATGATGGGAAGTAAAATTGGACTGAGCTCTGTAGATACCGAAGATGAAAGACTCATCAATGATCTGTTGGAAATCATGCGTAAAAGCGCAATGGATTACACACAGACCTTCCATTTACTGACTGAAAGCCAAAACAGCTCAGGTTCTGACGCTGACCTACCCTCTAACTTGTCTCATTGGAAACAGCGCTGGCACTCACGTTTAGCTAAGCAAGAGCCAGAAGAAGCTTATAAACTGATGCGTTCACAAAACCCTGTGGTCATCCCAAGAAACCACCACATAGAAGCAATCATTGAGAGCTGTGTTATCAATGGGAGCACAGCAGAGGCAGAAGCCTTTTTAGCGGTGCTCAAATCCCCTTACCTCGAACTGGATATAACAAAACACTACCAAGACCCACCTGCTGATGGGGACCGTCATTACCAAACGTTTTGTGGTACTTGACGTTGTGTATCATATTCCAAGAGTGACCCGTTAATGCACCTTAAAATAACCGGTCACCCAGTCATAAAAGGTTTGCTCCGTCATCTCAGTGAGCTCTACACTTTTGAAATCTGATTCGGGATCACTGTCCATCTCGCCAAACTGGTAGCTAAGCAAGTCAGGCTGATGGTCATGCAGTATGAATATGATTCTGCGACGCGTCTTCAGGCAATCTACTGTCATCACATCCGCCGGGATGCCACTGGCACGCATGTTCTGGCTCACACCAATTAGAGGGTCGATCTCTTTAAAATCTCTCTGAATCATTACATGAGCGGCTTGTGCAATTTCGAACAGTTTCTCTAACTGCTCTGAGGGTTTATTGGATCTATTTCCTGACAAATCAATAACTCTCTAAATATAGAAAAGACCCATAATACCCAAAATGATCAGTAATTCTTAGATGCGCGGTTACATCT
>JASBRM010000384.1 GCA_030149405.1 Neptuniibacter sp.
ACGATGACAACAATATCCACATCGGAGAAACGAGAGATCAGGCTTTGCAGTACAGTTTTACCCGCTCCGAAAGGCCCTGGAATGCAGGCCGTGCCACCTCGTGCCACCGGAAAGAAAGTGTCGATCAAGCGGATTGAGGTGAGCAGCGGTTCATTTGGGAAATGGCGTTTACTCAAACCTTCGTGCAGCAAGGGCTCACTCACGGGCACACGTACCGGCCACTTCTGTTGCATGGTCACATCAAGCTCACGCCCCTGACTGGTTCTCATTCTGGCAACAGGCGTCGTGACCGTAAAGCTGCCTTCCTGAATCCAGCTGATTTCAGCCTCTCCATAGAGGTTAAAAGGCGCCATGATTTTATGTTGAAACCGGCCTTCCTGAACATGCCCGATCAAATCACCCGCCCGGACCATATCACCCACTTTTACAACAGGTTGAAAAGACCAGTGCTGTTGTTGATCGATACCATCAACCTCCAACCCACGCGGTAAGAAGAAACCATGCTGAGAGGCGATTATCTCTAATGGGTTCTGCAATCCATCGTAAACCTGACCGAGCAACCCTGGGCCAAGAGAAACGGACAACATCTCTCCACTCTGCTTAACCTTGTCGCCTATCGCCACTCCACGAGTGTTCTCGAACACCTGAACGTCCGCCTCACCGTGACGAACCCGTAAAACCTCAGCCTGTAGAAACTCCTGACGCTCGTCCTGAGCTTTTCGGCTAGGGCAGATAAAGACCACTTCATTTTTCAGGATGGGAAAATAAACGCCCTCTGCATCCTTAAGCAGTTCGACCGTAACGATGTCATCACGAACCGCAACAACCTGGGCAGTAAACTGTTGATCCACTATTTAACTCCCTGCTCTAACTGCTGATGCAAACCGGCCTGACCCAATAACTGACCGGTTAACCTGTTAAATTTTTGGAGCGCTTCAGTACCATCCTGCTGAATATGTCTTTCTGCAATTCCCCACCGCAACACAAAACACACAACAGATTCAAAACTAAAATGGTTCTGTCTTTCACACAGAATAAGATCGTGCCAAAGCATTTGATTCAAAACTTTTTCTAACAATGCAGGATCATCTTTCGCCAACACTCGCTGAATCTTCGATAATTGTGGGAAATAATCTTCCAAACCGAAACCCGGTTCAAACCAATGCTGTTTGATCCGCGGCAACCATCGGCCTATACCATGAAACAGATCAGGGCTCTCCATTCCCCCTGAACGACTTCTCAATGCCGCCAGCAGTGTCATCAGTTCGTGGCTGAAATTGATTCTCTGAAGCAGTGTGTCTGACTCAACCCCACCTAACTGTTCCCGCCACACTGAAACCAATTGTTTATCCGTATTACCTTGCAGAAATTCACTGTCCGGGAAATATAAACTCTCTACTAATCGCAGCTGCTCCAGATCTTGATCCGACAGCATTGTCAGCCTCTGATCCAGAGCAATTCTGGAAAGCGGCATCTGCTTACACTGCTCAAGTTCTGGTAACCAGGGCAGCGCTGTGATCAGCGTATAGTAGGAGGACACTACCGAATGACTCCCTCAATAATGGCCCGGAAACGCGGTTGCAGATGCTTAAGAAGCAACTTCGCAATTGCATCGCCACTCAGATCTACTTCCACTTCTTCGCCACTCAGGCGCACCCTGATTCCCTTACCCTCATGGAGATCAAAACTGATGCCTTCTCGCATCTGTTCTGCGGCTAACGACTGCACAAACTGACTGAGTTTGCCTTCACGGTATTCTTTAGGGTTTCTACGAAGTTCATCCAGACCGATAAAATCATCAGGCAACAACACTTCCATTTTTTCTGCGGTAGCGATGCCATGATCATGATTGGCCTTATCAACCAACGATAGGATCAGCTTGCGCATAAACTCTTCATTATCCATCTGTTGAGCAACCAAACGCTCCACCTGATCCGTAAAGGAATGAGACAGGGTTTCCCTGACTTCCAGATGCATATCCCGGGCAGCAATGCGCAATGCATCCTCACCGGATTGCTGTAGTTTAGCGGCCTCGGCTTTGGCTTTACTGACAATCTGCTCAGCTTGCTGATGCGCCTGAGTCAAAACCCAGTCGGCACGGTGTTCAGCATCTTCCACTAATTTTGAGGCTTCTTTCTGGCCTTTTTCGACACCTTGCTGGCGCAGTTTTTCAATCAGCTCTTCAACTCCGGAAGAGGCATGAGTTTTATGTTCTTTACTCATAACCGTTACCTTTTCTAAACCGGCACACCCGCGCTGATGACCAACGCGAAGATAAAGGCGAATACTGCAAAGCCCTCAACAATGGCGGCAGGAGCCAGAGACATACCAAAAATCTCAGGGCGGATTTTGGAAACGTTAATTGCCGACGCACAGCACTTACCCTGCCATGCAGCACTGAACAGCAGCGCCAGACCACACAACAAACCAATCGCCGCCAAACCTGGGGCATTCTCTGGGGTAATCTCACGATTCAAGGCAAACATCACTACAATGCCGTAAATCGACTGAGAAGAAGGCATTGCGGCGATGCCGATGTATCGACCATGTCCGGTTTCAGTTTCAAGCAGCGCCCCACAGGCGGCCTGCCCGGCCTGTGCACAGCCGATCATACTGCCAATCGCGCCAAGAGCCATTGGGCCATAAAGCCCGGCCCAGCCTAGTGCCATAATCAGGTTATCCAAGGTGAAACCTCCTGTTTTGCAAACGGCTGAAAGGCATAACCTTCATCCGCCAGACTCCAGTTATAAAATTCAATAAGATTCAGTCGTAGCCCATGGATCACGCCACTGACTACCGTAAGAACAAAGTTGAGAAGATGGCCTACGAGCAGGATCAGCACCTTAAACAGCAACCCTATCGCAGGAAGTGCTGCGGCAACATCAACCGCAAGTTGATTAAACGTAACAGCAAGAGAAGCGCTGGCTAAACCCAAAGCAAAAAGCCGCAGATAGCTCAGTACATCACCAAATATTTTGGTGACTCCCGTCAGAGCCAGCAGGCCATCGAGCAAACGTTTTCCGCCCCAGTCACGCCTTTCGCTGGAGAACAGAAGAACCATCAATAACCCAACAGCCAGAAGGATCCAGTGCCCTATCGCAAAGCC
>JASBRM010000385.1 GCA_030149405.1 Neptuniibacter sp.
CGATTGATGTTTCTGACATCTCTATATCTACTGTCATTTCTAATCGTGCTAATCGCATTGAACACAGATCACTCACCCGCCGTTTTCTGGGATGATGTCAGAACTGTATTAATTATTATCCTTGCTCCCATAGCGCTTAAGTATATTGTGCAACTGTCTACCTCACCCTTCTATTATTGGGTAGAGAAACATCGGCAGACTAAGCGCAACAGTTATATCCCTGCTTCTGTATCCGTGCTTATTCCAGCATGGAATGAAGAGGTAGGCATTATTAAGACTGTAAATTCAGTAATCGATACCGAATACCCTGCGCTCGAAATCATTGTGATAAATGATGGTTCGACAGATCAAACTGATACTTTGATGACACAATTCCTGAGTGAGTTTAAACACTCTGAATCTGCAGACATCACAATAAAATACTTTTTTCTTGAAAATGGTGGCAAAGCACGGGCTTTGAACTTTGCTTTAGAACATGCCTCAGGAGAGATCGTCATTACCATTGACGCTGACAGTCTCATGCACCCTGCGTCTATCAAAAATATGATGCCTTTCTTTTCTGATCCTGAGGTTGCTGCCGTAGCCGGTAACGTGACTATCGGAAACCGGGAAAAACCAATAGGGCTAATCCAGCAATTGGAATATCTGTACGGTTTTTTCTTCAAAAGAGCAGATTCAATTTTTAATTCTGTTTACATAATCGGTGGGGCAGCTGCCGCCTACAGGAAGGATATTCTGAAGAAAGCTGGCGGCTTTAATCATAAAATCATCACTGAAGATATCGAGATTTCAACGCGGCTTCTTAAGCTGGGTTACAAAACCCGATACGCTGCAGATGCAATCACATATACTGAAGGCCCTTCAGAATACAAAGGGCTTTGTAACCAGAGGCTGCGGTGGAAATTTGGCCGTTTCCAAACATTCTGGAAACATCGTGAGCTTTTCTTTAGTTGCTCATCAAAACATAGTTTTTACCTGAGTTGGTTTCTACTACCACTGGCTGTGTACTCTGAAATACTTCTGTTACTTGAGCTTCCGCTACTGACTGTTTTCTTTAGCTATATGATATCAACAGGTGATTATGTACCTTTATTGATCGCTATAAGCTT
Source organism: Neptuniibacter sp. (assembly GCA_030149405.1). Taxonomy (GTDB): domain Bacteria; phylum Pseudomonadota; class Gammaproteobacteria; order Pseudomonadales; family Balneatricaceae; genus Neptuniibacter. The sequence goes on from JASBRM010000385.1 coordinate 1,110, forward strand.
TTTCACTTTAGTCGTTTGCTTTCAATTACTTGCTGACAAGCAACGCCGTTACCATGCCAATTTACTGCCTTTGGTTCCGGTGGGTTGGATTGTCTGTTACATAATCGACGCAGTGGAATTACAAGCTATTTTGCGTAGCGTAAAACGTTTTATTCGGAACGAAGATCTTCAGTGGCAGAAATGGATTCGCGCGGGGTTGCCCATAGAACAATCATCATTTCCTGTTGAGCGATCAAGCACTGAAGAAGTTCTGTTAGATCGTTAGTTAATAAATTATCGGGATATTGAGGGTGAGTTTAGAAGCCTACTCTTATCAGAGTGGAAGCAATTTTTTCAAGCTGCAACATGACATTTCGGGCGTTAGGGTAGTCCTTATGTAATATCAGATGTATATCTGCCTTCTTAATTTGAGAGTATTGCAACCCCGTAATGGGATTCTCCCACAATACTTCTGCAGCCGGATAAGCATAATCTAAAACATACTCAGCTCTACCTTTATCCAACATAGCAAACGCCGATTTATGATTCACCGCAACGTTGTTGGTGATGCTATTCTCTGGATCATTGATATATTTCACCAACCCTGAATAACTATAACCCTGAATGGTAATGACACTTTTACCATTTAACTCTTCAATTTTACTGACTGGAATGGAGTCTTCTCGATAAAAAATCCTGATTTCAACCAGCGCTACAGGTTGCTCACTGACTAAGCAACACCCCTGTAAGATTGACTCAGCGTTGACCAGCATAGAGAACTTGGACACCCCCGTTCTCAGATTATGAAACATTCTAATAGCAGGATAATCCTGGGCGCGCCAAGGGATACCCGCCTGCGAAAACAATTCTCCAGCTAACTCAATCAAAGGGTTCTTTAATTTTCCATTTTCATCACGCTGGGTAGTCCATACAGATATATCAGGGTATGCATATTCAAGCTCTTCTGGCTGAGCAGAAACCTGAAATGCAGACAAACATAAAAGGAGAATTACGCCTTTTCTAATCTTTGAAATAGCCTTAGAACAGGGTTCGTTTATCTCACTCAACCAACATCCCCTGAGTAAGTTTGTAACAGGGTTGATATTCCTGATAGTTGATTTTCATCCTCCGCTGTTCAACGAACGAAGCCAGCAGTTTATCCAGTGGAGCCATGATGTTTTCTTCACCTTGGATTTCGAACGGACCTTTTTCTTCGATTTCCCGTATTCCCATCTCCTTAACATTACCAGCAACAATACCGGATAAAGCGCAGCGTAGGTTGGATGCTAGCTCATATTCGGACTGATCTTTAATCAGTGCCAGTGATGCCATATTTTCATGGGTAGGCTCAAAGGGTTGTTGGAAACTTTCTGGAATATGTAACTGCCAGTTAAAATGGAAAGACTCACTGGTCGCGACACGATAACGAGTGACTTGCTCCAGGCCATCGGCCATGGCTTCTGCGACGGCATGCTCATCATCAATAATCACCTGATAACGTGATGCCGCATGTTCACCCAGTGTTTCCCGGATAAAGCCATCAATCTGGGCAAAATACTCTTCACTACCAGCAGGACCGGTCAGTACCAGCGGGAAGGGTAGATTATGATTTCGTTCATGCAGCAGGATACCCAGAATATAAAGCAGCTCCTCCGCTGTACCAGCACCGCCCGGAAAAATAACGATGCCATGACCTAAACGCACAAAGGCTTCGAGGCGTTTCTCAATGTCCGGCATGATGATGAGTCTGTTTACTATAGGATTTGGGCTCTCTGCGGCGATGATGCCTGGCTCAGTGATACCAACATACTGACCTTCACTGATACGTTGTTTCGCATGGGATATTGTTGCGCCCTTCATGGGTCCTTTCATGGCCCCTGGTCCACAGCCAGTGCAAATATTCAGGCCGCGTAATCCCATCTCATAGCCCACTTTCTTGGTGTATTCATACTCGTGACGATCGATAGAGTGGCCTCCCCAGCACACCACCATATCTGGCTTGACATGGGGCCGAATAGCGCCTGCATGCCGCAGAACATGGAACACCATATTGGTTGTGGTCTCTGATTCAGTGATGCCTGGGCAATACTGGTCAAGCTCAATTCCCACGTACAAAAGATCACGTAAAACCGAAAACAAGTGTTCGCGGATACCCGCAATAATTTCACCGTTCACAAATGCAGTGGCCGGAGCGTTAATCAATTCCAGCTGCACACTGCGATGTTTATGGCTGATACGAATATCAAATTCCCGGAATTTCTCCAGCACCTGCTTGGTACTATCCAGTTCACTACCACTGTTCAAAACCGCCAGAGCACATTGACGAAACAAACGATAAAGACCACCCTGACTGGCATCCTGTAATTGACGAACCTCATAAGGTGAAAGTGTATTAAGACTGTCTATTGGAGTAACACTGGTACTTACAAACGGCTCAGTAATCATGCGACTACCTCCATGAAAACCTATCAGGCTCAGTTATTTCTGGTGGCTTAACCCTCATAACTCATTCCCTATTGTTAAGCCCCAATGAAAAACCGCAAACAACCTGAACAGGCGTAGAATTTTATTTTTATCAGTATTCAGACCCTGAGTGATATATCGAAGTTCCCATATAAACTATAGCTAAACAAGTCTTACCAAACAAAAAATCCATATAAATCAGTGAGTAACTTTAGTTCTTAATTTGTTTAAGGATATCCTGTATAAATTCTGGAACCACTTCACTGGCAGGGCCATAGATATGGTGATCAAACGCAGACTCTTTTTTTGATGGCTCCAGATTCAGCTCAACAGTCACGGCTCCACAGGAGCTGGCCAATTCAACAAAGCCTGCCGCAGGGTATACATGACCGGAAGTTCCGATTGAAATAAACAGATCACAGTTTTCCAAAGCACTATAAATCGTGTCCATATGCATGGGCATCTCTCCAAACCAGACAATATCTGGCCTTAAGTTTCCAGAGGAACCACAACACTGACAAAGATCTTCCGGCTGAGAGTCATCTTCAACATGATAAACGACACCACTGTCCTGACAGCGCATATTCAGCAGTTCACCGTGCATGTGGATCAGATTATTACTGCCCGCACGTTCATGTAAGTTATCAATATTCTGAGTAACAAGAAGTACTTCACCCGGAAATTTATCTTCCAGTTTAGCCAGGGCCAAATGAGCTTTATTTGGCTGTACCTCATCGGATAACAGCTGGTTTCTTCGAGCATTGTAAAAACGATGCACAAGATGTGGATCACGGTGAAATGCCTCAGGAGTAGCCACATCTTCCACTCGATGATCTTCCCAAAGTCCATCGGATGCCCGGAATGTTCGGATTCCAGACTCAGCAGAAATACCCGCCCCAGTCAAAATAACTATCGATTGAATCGCCACCTATTCCCCCAAAAATCGCCTCTGAATTATTTGCCTCTTGTCATACTGCGGCAACATATGTATTACTAGACTAATATAGAGCCAGCCTAATCTATTCACAGCTGGTTAAAAAGAGCACTCATCTGAGTATACAAAGTGCCCCGAAAGAAAAACGGCTTTAGCAACATAGTAAAGTTAAACGCAGCACCTGATCACAGGCCTCGCTGCACTCGCCTTAGTCAAACCAGATCCTGGCTTGCACACTCCCCTTCGGCTATACAAGGAACCGGCTATGACCGCCTCTAAACTCTATATTCTCGACACCAACGTTTTACTCCACGACCCTAAGTGTCTGTATGAATTCAAGGAACAGGACATCAGTATTCCGATGACTGTGCTTGAAGAGTTAGATGATATTAAAGACCGCAAGAAAAATGTTTCTCAGGAAGCTCGGGCTGCCATCCGAGCTATTGATGACATCCTGAGTAAAGCAGCTGATGCCTCAGAAATTACCAAAGGTGTGGATATAGAGATCCCCATTACCTCGGCAAATAAAGACCTTAAACTAGGCCAACTGAGCATTTTCCCAGATCATGAATTGACCAATCGGCAGGGCTTCCTACCCGATAATTCCAACAAAGATAACCAGATCATCAACTGTGCGCTGCATCTGCAGGCTACTAATCCTCACCGCCATATCATTCTGGTTACCAAAGATATCAACATGCGTCTTAAGGCCTTGGGAGCAGGCCTGAAACGCGTTGAAGATTACCGCACCGACCAGCTTGTATCGGATATTGATCTGCTGCCAGCAGGTCACAATGATCTCGAAGGCAATTTCTGGGAACGGGTGGATGATGTAAATAGCTACCAGGAAGGCAGCCACACCTACCATAAGGTCAGCCAGGAGCTGTTACCAGAGACGTACCCTTGCGAATATATTTACGATGAGTCTGAAGAGTTTGCTGCCCGTACGGCATCAGTTGCCGATGGTCAGGTGACTCTGCTCGATCTGGGTGTGGACCGCCTGA
>JASBRM010000388.1 GCA_030149405.1 Neptuniibacter sp.
CATCAGCCAATCAGATTTAGCTTACTTTGATCAGCTCAACCGTTCCGTCTTCGTTAACCTCAGCCATGTGGCCTTTTGGCTCTTCCAGGAACAGAAGCGTGATAAAGCCAAGTACAGCAGTGGCAGCGATTACAGTGAAGAACGTAGAGTAATCAACCATGGACAGAACAGTCAGGTAGAATACTGCACCTACGTTACCGTAAGCACCTGTCATACCTGCGATCTGACCTGTCAGACGACGTTTGATCAGAGGTACTACTGCGAATACTGCACCTTCACCGGCCTGTACAAAGAAAGAACATGCCATTGCAGCAGCAACTGCCAGGAACAGAGGCCATGTGCTGTCGATCATAGACATGGTCGCATAACCTGCAGCCAGACCTGCAGTCAGGATCAACAGAGTTTTCTTACGACCGAAACGGTCACTGATCCAGCCACCACCCGGACGAGACATCAGATTCATGAAAGCGTATGCAGATGCCAGCAGACCCGCGTAAACCATGTCCAGCTCAAATACTTCTGAGAAGAACAGTGGCAGCATAGAAACAACCGCCAGTTCAGAACCGAAGGTTGCAAAGTAAAGAACGTTCAGTACCGCAACCTGCTTGAACTTGTACTGTTCAACTTCTGGGACCGGTTTAACGAAGATCTCTTTGTTTACCTTGTATGCGCTGAAGCAATCGTAAACAAAGATAACCGCCAGAATAACGTAGATCGCTGTAGCGGCAATATCAGACAGAATAGAAACGCCTGCTGGGGACAGTTTCCATGTCAGCAGAGAAAGCGCAGCGTACATAGGCAGCTTCATGATTAGCATGAAGTAGAAGTCACCTTTGCTGGTTACTTCCATACCACCGATTTTCTTTGGCTTGAAGTAAGTAGAACCCTTTGGTGTATCCGATACGTTTTTGTACCAGATAAAGCTGAAGATCAAGCTCATCGCACCTGTCAGGCCAACTGCGTAACGCCAGCCATCTTCACCACCGAAAACCAGTGCCAGAGTAGGCAGCAACATAGCGCCGGCAGCAGAACCAAAGTTACCCCAGCCCCCGTAAATGCCTTCTGCAGTACCCAGTTCGTTTGCCGGGAACCACTCACTTACCATACGGATACCGATTACGAAGCCCGCACCGATGAAGCCCAATAGGAAACGGGAAACCGCAGCCTGAGCAAAGTCAGTGGACAGAGCAAACATAAAACAAGGGATACTCGCGATAAACAACAGAGCTGCGTAAGTGATACGCGGGCCGTATTTATCGGTCAGCATGCCGATGATGATACGTGCCGGAATGGTTAGTGCTACGTTCAGGATCAGCAGTGTTTTAACTTCTGCTTTGGTCAGACCCAATGACTCCGCAATGGCACCCAGCAGTGGGGCATGGTTAAACCATACGAAGAAGGTGATAAAGAAAGCGATCCAGCTCATGTGCAGGATCTTCATTTTCCCGGTAAACGAGAAGAGGTTCAGTTTTCCACTTTCGCTCATGTTCTTGGCCTCAAGAATAGTTATAAATTTTCTAATTTTTTAAATTTCAAAAACAAAAAAGGCGTTCAAACTTTTCATATTCCTCAAACCTTGAGGGATGAAAGTTTGAACGCCTTTGTTCAATGCTTTGTAGGAGTGCGACTCTTTTTAAGAGTTGTGCCTCAGACTGGTGCGTATTAGTGCGCTTTCTGAGTGCTGTGCACTGCTTTGGTTTTATATAACCCGATATATCAACGTTGATAATGCGGGTTAATGCACCTTAAGCGGCTTTCTCCTTTTTATCTGTTGCAGCATCTTGCACAGGTTGTGCCACTTCTTCGCTGTCAGACTTTTTTTCAGCAGATTTCTCGCTTTCGTCTGGCTTACGCTGTTTTTCGTACAGGAAGGTCAGAACTTCATGGCGATAGTGGTTGTACTGTGGGTCATCAGCCAGTGCGATACGGTCACGTGGTCGAGGCAACTCTATATCTAGAATTTCACCTACAGTAGCTGCTGGTCCGTTAGTCATCATCACAATACGGTCTGACAGCAATACTGCTTCATCCACGTCATGGGTGATCATGATAACGGTGTTATTCAGGTCTTTCTGGATCTCCATCAGGGAATCCTGAAGGTGAGCTCGGGTCAAGGCATCCAATGCACCAAACGGCTCATCCATCAGCATAACTGTTGGTTCCATTGCTAGGGCGCGTGCGATACCCACACGTTGCTTCATGCCGCCAGAGATTTCATCTGGACGTTTGTGCATGGCGTGGTCCATGTGTACCAGATGCAGGTTATGCTCGATCCACTCTTTCATCTCTGCTTTGGATTTGGATTTACCAAATACCTGCTTAACAGCCAGCTCTACGTTTTCGTATGCTGTTAGCCATGGCAGCAGAGAGTGGTTTTGGAAGACTACGGCACGTTCAGGGCCTGGAGCATTTACTTCTTTACCGTCCAGAAGGCAGCCGCCTTTTGTTGCCTGGTAAAGACCCGCTACGATATTCAATACTGTGGATTTACCACAACCCGAGTGACCAATCAGGGAAACGAATTCACCTTTGTTGATGGTCAGGTTTACATCCTGCAGGGCTTTAAAAGGACCGTTAGGAGTAGGGAAGTCGATATCTACTTTTGTAAGTTCTAAATGCTTTGGAGGCTGACTCATAATGTTTCTCCTGCTGAGGGGTATGCCCCCTCAGGCAATAAATTCTCTAATCTCTTAACGAAGTACTGCAGTTTTGTCCCAGGACACCTTTTTCTGGATCATCAGCATAGTGCGATCAAGAAGGAAGCCGATCAGACCGATAACAAGTACGGCTACCATGATGCGTCCAAGTGAGCTTGAGCTACCGTTCTGGAACTCATCCCAGACGAACTTACCCAGGCCAGGGTTCTGCGCCAGCATTTCTGCGGCGATCAATACCATCCAAGCGATACCCAGTGACAGACGCAGGCCTGTAAAGATCATCGGGATTGAAGATGGCAGTACAATTTTCGTTACGTGTGCTAACCAGCTCAGACGTAAAACCTGAGATACGTTTTGCAGATCTTTACTGATGCTGGATACACCAACCGCAGTGTTCAGAAGTGTTGGCCATAGGCAGCACAGAGATACAGTGATCAGTGAAGTAATAAACGACTTGGCAAACATTGGGTCTTTACTTACGTACACAGCACTCACAACCATGGTTACAAGTGGCAGCCATGCCAGCGGTGATACCGGCTTAAACAGCTGGATCAGAGGGTTGAATGCTGAATACAGTGTATTGTTCAAACCAATTGCGATACCCGCAGGAATGGCAATCAGTGACGCCAGAACAAAACCGGCCATAACAGTGAACAGACTTGTACCTATCTGATCGAAGAAAGTTGGGTTGCCGGTATATGGGCGGATTTTAACTTTTGCATCAGGGTTTTTGGCCAGTTTTTTGGCGTTACGTTCTTCCTGACGCTTGATGAACGAAGCTTCTTTATCACGTTCAGCAATGTGTTCATTAATTAGGTTTACGCTTTGTTCGTAAACTGCAACAGGGCCTGGAAATGCACCCAGTGATGTTTTGATGCTCTTAGCGCCGATTTCCCATACAAACAGGAAAAGTACTAGACCAATCAGAGGTACCAGCAGGGACTTAGCTAGTTTCCCGAAGTTGGCTATTGGATTTTCAAAAAAGGCACTGATGCCCGATAGTGCGGATGTATTACTCATAGCTTGTTACTCCCCCGTTGATCTGAATTCCCCTCCCGAAGGAGGGGAGACTTGCTAAGCAGGTGGTTTAGATCTGCTGATCAGGTTTCAGACCAATCTTGAACTTAGTTAGGTATTCGTTTGGCTTCTTACCATCGTAAGTAACGTTATCGATGAAGTGAGTCTGTGGAGCACGGAAACCATCTTCAGTAGAGAAGTCTGGGAACATGTCTGCAGACATTTTACCTTCAGCGATCAGCTCTTTAGCTGCCTGAGCGTAGATGTCAGGACGGTATACCTTCTTAGCGATATCCATGAACCACTGGTCAGATTTAGGCTCAGCAATCTGACCCCAACGACGCATCTGAGTCAGGTACCAGATAGCATCTGAGTAGTATGGGTAAGTCGCGTTGTAACGGAAGAATACGTTGAAGTCTGGCACTTCACGCTTATCGCCTTTCTCATACTCGAATGTACCCGTCATAGAGTTAGCGATTACGTCGTAGTCAGCGCCTACGTAGTTAGGCTGAGACAGAATCTTCACTGCTTCTGGGCGGTTTGCGTTGTTGTCATCATCCAGCCATTTAGCTGCACGGATCATCGCTTTAACTACACGCAGGTGAGTGTTCGGGTTTGCATCAGACCATTCTTTAGATACACCGAATACTTTCTCTGGGTTATCTTTCCAGATCTCGTAGTCAGTGATTACAGGTACACCAATACCTTTGAATACAGCCTGCTGGTTCCATGGCTCACCTACGCAGTAACCGTAGATAGTGCCCGCTTCCAGAGTAGCTGGCATCTGTGGAGGAGGCGTTACAGACAGCAGTGCATCTGCATCGATAGTACCTGAAGTGTCACCTTTATGTGGTGCGTAGTAACCTGGGTGGATGTCACCCGCAGCCAGCCAGTAACGCAGTTCGTAGTTATGGGTAGAAACCGGGAATACCATACCCATGTTGAACGGCTTACCTTCGTCTTTATACTTCTCTACAACAGGTTTCAGGGCGTCAGCTTTAATTGGGTGTACTGGACGGCCATCAGCCATTTTAGGAATGTTTGGCTTCATCTGATCCCAGATATCGTTAGATACTGTGATCGCGTTACCATTCAGGTCCATAGAGAATGCAGTAATGATGTGTGCCTGGGTACCGAAACCGATTGTTGCACCCAGAGGCTGACCAGCAAGCATATGCGCGCCGTCCAGCTGACCGTCAATTACACGGTCTAGAAGAACTTTCCAGTTTGCCTGTGCTTCAAGAGTTACATACAGGCCTTCGTCTTCGAAGTAACCGTTTTCGTATGCAACCGCTAAAGGAGCCATATCGGTCAACTTAATGAAACCGAACTTCAGATCTTCCTTTTCAGGCTCACCGATAGCAGCCCATGCAGGTACTGTAACTAATGAAGCAGCAAGTACTGCACCGCTGATAACTTTGCTTAATAGAGCCTTTTTCTTCTTAAGCATGGATCGTTCCTCCAAATCTTAAAAACAAAAAGGCGCCGAACATGATCACATCGTTGTGATCCGTCGAGGCGCCTTTGCCAAAAAATAAAATGTTAGACTGTTAGGTCAACTACGTGCACCGCCATTGGTTCACGATTTTTATTAAACAAAAGCATTAGGTGTGCCATTTTTTAAAAATCTATATAAATCAATATGATATTTTAAATATTGGTGAATATTTACAAGTCTGGTTGGTTTTTTGCGCTGCACAATAGTGCGGCGCTGAGGGGTAAAAGTGCAAAATTGGGGCATCTTTTAATTGTGGTTTTCACTTTTGTTACCCTAACTTAGTGCACGCAATTTTGAGTAAATCCACATAAAGGAAGCAAATTAATGGATGCAAAATTCGCGGTAATTTTTAAAGCCGAACTTAAGGGTGTAATTACTCAGGGAGGTAACCCTGCCACAAAGAGTTATCTGAAAACTGCAGAAAGAATGAGGTCGTTAGCCATCAATGAGTATGGTTGTCTTGATTTCGTCAGTGTGCAAGAAGGCAGAAATGAAATTTCTATCTCATATTGGGAGAGTGAGCAGGCTATTCTGGCCTGGAAAAACAATCCGGAGCATCAGGCTGCGCAACAAAAAGGCGCGCAAGAGTGGTACCAGGGCTACAGTGTTGAAGTTGTTGAGCTGAAGAGGCAATATCATTCAGGACGTTAACCCTACCCAATCCAACCTTTATATAAATCACAGCGGAAAACATCTTCCACCAACTGGTCTTTATCGACCATGATGCCACTTAATTGGCCGCAGTCATTCATCTGGTCCAGCAGAAATAGACCATGGTCACGATCTGGCATATTTAGGTTTTCATTGTAAAAATGTTGCTCCATTGAATAGGGAGGGTTGAACGTTGCCAGCTGTTTTGCCGCGTGATCAAGATAAGGCGGAAGGGCCAGTAGCTCCATTAATTCCGTTCTGTTAGTTGCATCTTCAGCCCATTTGCACGCTTCATAGAGAGCTGTTACCAGAGCACGGTGTGTATTTGGGTTCTCATCTGCCCATTTCTGAGTTACTCCCATCACCTTTTCCATATGGGAGCCCCAGATCTTATGGCCTGTTGTTAATAATCCACCCGTTTGTTGCATTAATGCCAGACTGTTCCATGGCTCACCTACGCAATAGCCATCAATCAAACCATTGGCTAGGTTCTCCAACATCTGTGTTGGCGGCACAGCAACAAGCTGAACATCTTCTTCGGTATTAATGTTGTGTTGATTGAGCCAGTAACGCAGTTGGTAATGGTGATTTGAATAGGGGTAAACCGTTGCTATCACCGGTTTACGTTCACGGTTTTGGATCAGCTCTTTGAATGTATTCCCGACCGCTTCCTGATTGTTCCAGTCAGTGATTTGGTCAACCAGTTCCAGATACAGCTCTTGTGATAGAGTAATGGCTGTACCGTTATGGCTTAAGGTTAAAGCGGTTAACATAGGTGTTTTGTTGCCGTTTAGGCCCAAGGTTGCGGCAAGGGGCATCGGAGCAAGCATGTGCGCTCCATCAAGAAGGCCAAAACTCACTTTATCTCGGATGGAGGCCCAGGAAGATTCTTTGCATAAAATGACATTCAGGCCGTACTTACTAAAGAAACCTTTCTCCCGAGCAACAACGAGTGGAGCACAGTCAATCAAGGCAATAAAGCCCAGCTTGAGGTCTGTTTTTTCTAGCGCCAGATGGTCTGACATAATATTACCTCTACACCTATTTCCCCATTCCCGTTAACCCTTTTAACGCCTCAATTACATTCTGGGCCACCACAGGCAGTGACTGATGCCTGTCCATGGCAATTTTTCTGAGAGTCTGGTACGCCTGTTCTTCGTCACAGCCCTGATGTTTCATCAGCATGCCTTTAGCTTTTTCAATGATTTTTCTGTCGGCTAGTTGGTTTCGGGCCTTATCCAGTTCAGCTTTTAAACTGCTGTGGGCATCGAAATGGGCAATGGCTGTATCGATTATGGCTGTAACGCGTTCTGGTTGAAGACCATCGGCTATATATGCACTGACACCCGCATTAATGGCATCGGACATGGTTTTATGGTCATTTTGTTTTTCAGCGAAAAAAACGATTGGGCGAGGGTTATTACGACTCATCGTGGCCATGCTCTCCAGCGTGTCACGATTAGGGGAGTCCATATCTATAATAACGATGTCGGGAAGGCTTTCTTCGACATGCTTATTAAGATCACTGGTATTTGGCAGATGACAGACGACGTTATGGCCTAATTTATGTAACGCTTCTGTGAGCGCTTCTACTCGTTCCGGTTCATCGTCAATCAGCAGCACGTTCAAACGTTTGTCTTTACTCATTCGATCCTATTCCGGAAAAGGATATGTAATCCACAGCAATATCTATTCCATCTTAATCTGGCATATACCTTGCAATTTACAGTGCATAATTTTTTATACGCAACGGTGCGTGCTTGCTCGTAAACTACGAGGGATGCAGGCATCTGTTATCTCCAATATACGATAGAGCAAGCCTATAATTTATTTGTTGCAGATCGGATAGTTTTTTGGAGGTCAGGATGCATAAAACAACCACGTGCCCCTACTGTGGTGTAGGTTGTGGCGTTAATGCCGAAGTCGAAAATAACGCTGTAGTCGGTGTTAAAGGTAATAAAGAGCATCCAGCAAATTTTGGTCGTCTCTGTGTTAAAGGTTCCTCGCTTCATGAAGTGCTGGGGCAACAGGGCAGGCTTCTCAATCCTTTGATCAATGGTCAGCAGTCAACCTGGGATGATGCACTCGAAACAGTCGCAGAAGGATTTAAACGCACTGTTATGGAGCATGGGTCGGATTCGGTTGCACTGTATCTGTCGGGTCAGATTCTTACCGAAGACTATTACGTCGCCAATAAATTCATTAAAGGCTTCATCGGAACCGCCAATGTAGATACCAATTCACGTTTGTGTATGGCTTCTGCTGTTGTGGGTTATAAACGTGCATTTGGCTCCGATACTGTGCCATGTTGTTACGAAGACCTAGAACTGACCGATCTTTTGGTGATGGTTGGATCTAACGCAGCCTGGAACCATCCGATTCTGTTCCAGCGCATGCAGAAGGCGAAAAAGGCCAACCCAAACCTTAAAGTCATTGTTATTGACCCAAGAAGAACAGCAACCTGCGATATTGCAGATCTGCACCTTGCTATAAAGCCGGGGACTGACAGTGAATTGTTTACAGGGCTGCTGAGTTATCTCGCTGAAGCGGGTGCGATTAATAAAGAATATATTGAAGCCAATACAGAAGGCTTTGATCAGGCGATCTCTATTGCGCAATCGCAGTTTTCTGATCTGCAGACAGTTGCTGAATTTTGTGATGTATCCGTGTCAGATTTGCAGGATTTCTTCGAAAGCTACGCCAAAACTGAAAAGGTTATTACCTTCTACTCTCAAGGTGTAAACCAGTCTTCGTCTGGTTCGGATAATGCTAATGCGATCATTAACTGTCACCTGGCAACTGGGCGTATCGGCTATGAGGGTGCAGGTCCGTTCTCTATTACGGGTCAGCCTAATGCAATGGGTGGACGTGAAGTGGGAGGGCTTGCGAATCAGATGGCTGCCCATATGGACTTCAAAGATACAGAAGCTGTGGATCGTGTAGCCCGTTTCTGGAATGCCGAAAATATGGCGCAGCAAGATGGCTTGAAAGCCGTTGATATGTTTGAGGCCATCGAAGCTGGAAAAATCAAAGCAGTCTGGATTATGGGTACTAACCCAGCAGTCAGCCTGCCAAATACAGATCAAATTGTTCGAGCGCTTGAAGCCTGCCCATTGGTGGTTGTTTCCGACTGTATTGGTGATACAGATACACTTCGATACGCAGATGTATGCCTGCCAGCAACGGGCTGGAGTGAAAAAAATGGCACAGTGACCAACTCCGAGCGTCGTATCTCTCGTCAGCGCAGTATTTTGCCGCCAAGCGGCGAAGCAAAGCATGATTGGTGGATCATCAGTGAAGTAGCTAAACGCATGGGTTTTGAAGAAGCATTCAGCTATGAGCATCCTTATCAGATCTTTGCTGAACATGCGGCTTTATCTGGATTTGAAAACAACGGCACCCGGGATTTTGATATCAGTTTGTTTGAAGATATCGACGAGAAAACCTATGACTCCCTGTCACCTGTTCAGTGGCCGGTCACTAAGGAAGCTCCTTATGGCACAGCCCGTATGTTCTCGGATGGGCGTTTCTTTACCCCTTCAGGTAAAGCCCGGTTTGTCGCGATTGAATCTTCAGCACCAGTGCAGCAGCCAACTGAGGAACTGCCATTTGTACTGAATACGGGCCGTATTCGCGACCAGTGGCATACCATGGCCATCACGGGTCGAACACCACGTTTATTCCAACATCGCGATGAACCGTTTATTGAATTGAATGAAGCTGATGCCAGTAACCTTAAAATTACCGAAGGCGATCTGGTGCGTGCCAGTAACTCCCAAGGTGAGTTTATTGGCAGAGCCCGTGTAGTTGGATCGGAACAGCGCAAAGGCGAGGCATTTGTGCCTATGCACTGGAATAGCATTTTCAGTTCCAAAGGCCGAATGGGGGTGCTGATTGAGCCGGTAACTGATCCATTCTCCGGCCAGCCAGAATCCAAACACGGACGTGTGAAACTGGAACCTATGAACCCTGCATGGCAGGGGTGGTTGATGTGTCGCAATGAATTAGAGAGCGATCTTCCGGTAGAATACTGGTCCAAAGTACCGAAGCAGGGCGCTACGCTATTCTATCTCGCCGATTCATCATATCTGGAAAATGGTATTGATTGGTGTAAAGAGAATCTGGGTGAAGTTGATATCTGGCTGGAAGATAAAGGCAGTAACAGTTTCCGTGCCGCTGGCTTAGATGGGGAACAGCTGGAGTGGGCCTTCTTTGTAATGCCTTATGGGCAGATCCCTTCCACAAAATGGCTGGAAGAGATGTTTGAGAAGACTGAAGTATCTCTGGATGAGCGTCGTTACCTACTAAGTGTGACTGGCTGTGAGCTGGAAGATCCAGGCGAACTTATCTGTAGCTGTTATCAGGTGGGTAGTAATGCCATCGAAGATGCCATCAGCCAGGGCTGCAAGTCAGTTGAGGCATTGGGTGCTAAACTAAAATGCGGTACCAACTGCGGTTCATGTATTCCAGAGCTGAATGCGCTGTTAGCAAAGCAGTTGTGACCTGTAATAAAAGTATTATTTGAAGTGTGTATGATCGCGCACTTTTTAAAGTCTGTATCAATTCCAACTATATGTCGGAATGGTAACAGGCGGATCGAATAACAAAACCAGAATAGGAACCATATCATTTTTGTGATGAGTTCCTTCCAGAGTAGAGACTATTCAACCGGGCATCTGTAGATGCCCATTTTTTTGCCTGCTATTCTTAGACAAATGTTTGTTTGTTGGATGAGTAATGAGAAAAACGGTTGTCAGAATTCTGTATCTTATCGCTGGTTGGCTTTTTGTTGCGCTGGGATTGATAGGAGTTCTATTACCACTTGTCCCCACAACACCTTTCCTGCTGGTAGCGGCTTTTTGTTTTTCCAGAAGCTCTGAAAGGTTACATCAATATTTGTTAAACCATCGCCTCTTTGGCAAGTTTATCCGTGATTGGGAAACCTATGGCGTAATTCCTCTGAAGATCAAAGTGCTTGCAACAGGCATGATGTTATTGATGGTCAGCTACCCGCTTATCTTTAAAACCTTCCATATAGGTCTAAAAGCTGCAGTAGTGGTTACTATCATGGGTGCACTAGCTTATATCTGGACACGTCCCTCAGAAACGACACTTAATCAACGTTAAATGGCCCTACACAGGTCAATCTTTTTAACTTTTTTGAATGAAAGTTTTTAATTACAAAGTAGTTAAAATTTTAATAAAAACATTGTTTAAAAAATGAACACTTAATATTCAATAAGTTAGGCCTCATTTTTAAAATCGCTGCCTGAAAATTCCTCAAAATTAGATAAAATTTTAATAAAAACATGCTTTTAATCATTTCAAAGAACACTAGGATTAAGTTAAACGCAGCCCCAAAAGGCTATTGATCAACTAAGAATACGTGGGTGAAGGTCATGAATACTTCAGCCAAAGACACTGGAATGAAATTGAAAGTCGCGATTTACGATCCAGCCAAGAACTATGTGGAATGGCACCAGGAACTGGCGGTCGCGGGTTATGTTTGGGAAGTCCTCAGATTCACTACTATGCAGAATATGATGGATGAGCTCAAAGAAAGACGCTTTGATATTGTGATCGTAGCCTGTTCCATGTCCCTGGGTGCAAAGGATGAGCTGGACTTGATGTCCAGAGTAGCCATCGAGCAACCAAGTGCGATCCGTGTATTCTTTGGTGCAGATTTCTGGAACGCGTCTAATCGTGCGAAAGCTTCTGAGCAGGCTCATCGTGTATTTGGTTCATACGATCAGCGCGAAGCAGTTGCAGAAGAGTTGGAGTACGTTGTCAAAATTACTCGCCTGTTAAATCGTACTGCGATACAGGATTACGTCTCGAATCTGGGTTGTCTGCCAACTCCTCCGGACATCTACCAGAAGCTGACATCGGCTATTAATTCCGATATTAGCGGCTTGGAAGAGATTAGTGAGATTGTTGAACAGGATCCTGCTGTAGTCGCACAGATTATGAAACAGGTGAACTCTGCCTTTTTTGGTGTCGGTAGAACAATATCCAGCCTGAGAGATGCGATTTCTTTGCTGGGTGTACGAAATATTCGCAGTATTGCATTAAGTTCGCAGCTCAGCAGCCAGTTTTCTGAAGGTCAGGGTTGGGATAAGTTCAGCTTTGAAAGCATGAATCAGCGCGCACTGGTAGTGGCTCGTCTGGCTCAGGCAATTAGTCGTCGTGCTGGTGCAAGCAAATATGTACAGGAACAGGCTTTCCTCGCTGGGTTGTTACATGATCTGGGCGTGTTGATTATGGCTTCTCATGATCCAGAGCAGTACAGCAAGCTGATTTCTTATTCTGTGAAAAAACAGAAACCCATTTATTTGGTTGAGAAAGCAGCATATGGCTTCTTCCATGGTGAGGTTGCAGGATCTTTAC
The DNA here is from genome assembly GCA_030149405.1 of Neptuniibacter sp. GTDB lineage: Bacteria > Pseudomonadota > Gammaproteobacteria > Pseudomonadales > Balneatricaceae > Neptuniibacter. The sequence goes on from JASBRM010000388.1 coordinate 12,211, forward strand.
TGGCTTTATGGAATCTGTCACCTCATGTTGTTGAAGCGGTAATGTTGCATCACGTACCACATTTGAGTGTTTCTAAAGAGTTTACTGCCCTGACTGCAGTGCATGTGGCCGATGCCATGTTGCCATCAATACCAGTTTTGGGTGAGTGCGATCTGTCCAGTAACTTATCAGTTAAGTATCTTGAACAGGTTGGCGCGGTAGAGGAAGTGTCTGGATGGCGCAACCTCGCAAATGAATACAGTGATCGTATG
>JASBRM010000389.1 GCA_030149405.1 Neptuniibacter sp.
AGGGCGTTCAGTAGGCTCACCAATTGTTCAGCATCCTAAAGTACGCAGGATGTCATTTACGGGTTCTTCTGCTGTAGGCAAGCAGATCGCTGCAATGTGTGGTGAACGCCCAATCCCTTGTAAAATTGAACTGGGTGGTAAAGGTGCTGCTGTTGTATTTGAAGATGCGGATATCGATAACGCTGCGGAGCAGTTGGCAGGTGCAATTACATTGAATACCGGACAGGTTTGTTGCACAGCTACGCGTTGGATCATCCATGAGAATGTCTACGATGAGTTTGCAGAAAAAGTGACGGCCATTCTGAAAGCTACACAAATCGGACCAGGTTTGGCAGCGGAGACGCAGATGGGACCAGTTGTAAGCCAGACGCAAAAAGACACCGTTTTAGGCTATCTGGATAAAGGTCTGAATGATGGCGCAACTTTGTTGTATCAAGGTGATGCCAGCGTTAACGGAGCATATGAAGAAGGCTTTTATGTAGCGCCGTACTTGCTTGAAGGTTCATCTGAGAATGTTTGCTTTAAAGAAGAGATTTTTGGACCTGCTGCGTATCTGGTTAAGTTCTCTACTGAAGAGGAGGCTCTAAGCTTAGTGAACAGTCTGGATTACGGGTTGGCTAACAGTGTATTCAGCCAGGATTTAACACGCTGTAACCGCATTGCAGAGAAAATGATTTCAGGTAACAGCTGGATTAATGCTCACAATGTTTTTGCTTACGGTTTGCCATATGGTGGTGTTAATAAGAGTGGTCTAGGAGGGGGGGTTAACAGCCCAGAGACTTTCTATGATTATCTGCGTCCGCTAACTGTTGCGAGACCTGTCGCTTAATTAGATCGCATATGCATAGAGGTTGATGTTTTCGACCTCCATGATTATCTAAAAGGCCTGTACAGTTATTAATTCATAATTGTACGGGCCTTTTTATTGGAAATTAAAAGACGTCGTTAGGTTGTTTTATCCCATATTTACGCATCTTACGGTAAATGGTTGATCTGCATACGCCTAGTTCATCTGACACGTGTGTGATGTTCCATTTGTATTTACGTAAGGATTCAAGCAGCTTTTTGCCTTCCTCTTCACCGATAAAGCTGGAAAGACTAGTGTCTTGATGAGCGTCTTGATCAACTGAGATTGAAGTGGCTTGCGAGCCTATATCGAACTGCTTTTCAGATCTAAGCTCAATGGGCAGGTTTTCCAGCTTGATGTGGCGATCATCTGACATCGCAATAGCGAATCTAAGTACATTCGAAAGCTGACGAATATTTCCTGGCCAGTGATAGCTATATAAAATCTGTTCAGCTTGAGGGGTAAACGACACTCCTGAAGCGCCACCCAATTCGTTGTCCAGAATGCTGCGGATAATGAAGTCTTTATCTGTTCGTTCGCGCAGAGGAGGGAGCTGCAATGACATTCCGTTAAGTCGGTAGTAGAAGTCCTCTCGGAAGAGTTTCTCTTTGATCCGGTCAAACAGATTTTGGTGGGTGGCTGAAATGATCTGTAAATCGAGTGGTGTAGGTGCAGTTGCGCCCAAAGGAAGTATTTCTCGTTCAGCAAGTGCTCTGAGTAAGCGAGTTTGCAGTTGAACTGGCATATCTCCAATTTCATCCAAAAATATGGTTCCGCCATTGGCCAGTTCAAGTTTGCCTTTCATCCCTTTACGGTTGGCGCCAGTAAAAGAACCGCTGCGATATCCAAAGAGTTCACTTTCAATAAGTGACTCAGGTATTGCTGCGCAATTCAGAGCCACAAATGGACCTGATGATCGTTCGCTGGCATCATGAATAGCTCGAGCAAAGGCTTCTTTCCCTGTACCCGTTTCCCCTGTGATTAGAATTGGGATGTCTTTATCTATTACGTTTTTGATCTGATTAACATTGCTTTGTACAGTGAGATCATTGCCTGCTAATTGTTCAAGTGACGGGTGTTTGTGACGTTGTCTGCTGCCGTTTGGTTTTGCTGGAGTTCTTGGGAAGGGCGTAATAATTTTTCCGGATGGAGCATACAGGGTTATCTCAACCTCTTCCTGAAGAAGAGGGGATTCAAGCTTAATGTCCGAGGCTCCACCATTACTCTGAGAAAAAATCTGTTCCAGATTTAAACTTGTGATCTCAGAAATATTGCACCCTATGAGCTTTTTATCTTGTTGCAGTAGTCCGTCGTAGTCATTAAAAGCTGCTCTGTTAGCACCAATAACCTCGCCATCTTCGCTGATCGCAATCATCTGTTCATAAGCAAGGTCAGACAAAAAACTGGTTTTACGGATGTTAAGCCTAATCTGGTTACGATAACTTTGTTTGAAGAAAGTATTTTCTATCATGCGACTGAACATCATAACCATCTGGAGGGTTAAATACTGATGTTGCTTATCATCATTAAAACCCAGACACGATGCATTTAGGCATCCCATTAATTCACCAGTGGGTTCAAAGATAGGTGATACCGCGCAGCTCATCTCACTGTTGCCATCAAAAAAGTGTTCACTCCGATGAATGATTAAAGATTGTTTTTCTACCAAACAGGTACCAATTCCATTTGTACCGTTATTCTTTTCGGTCCAGACAGAGCCTATTCTGAGACCTGCATTGATCCAATCTTCAGCAGTCTCTTTTGGTAGACGTGCATCAAGGGTAACCCCAATTTCATCAGTCAGAAGAACGGCATAGTTAGCAGGGTTAATTCGTTTAGCTAAACCGTTAAGGCCATTGCGAGCGATCTGTAAATAGCTTTGGTGCCTTTCGATTTGGTTTTGCAGTTCCTGTGGTGTGAGAATCTCAACCTCTGTACCTTTATCCGGGTCTAAACCATAATCGAAAATGCTTCGTTCCCAAGATCGAGAAACCAGATTGTCAGGTTTGATATTTCTTTTATTGAAGTTGTCAGTAACGTATGAAACTACATTACTTTTTTCTTGTTGATATTGCTTGTGATAGAAATCTTGCATTCGTCATTTCACTCCTGCCCGCCTTCATCATATAAATGCAATCCTTTTCAATTATTTGAGACTTCAGACTTTTGTTGTTTTTTTTAGTAAAGGTTGTCTCAGCAAAATTAATGCCATGGCTTGAGCTTCGGCTCCGAGGGATGATTTAAGGCCTTAGTGGCTTATTTTTCATAAGTTATGAAGGATATTGAAACCAAGCACCCTGATAAATCCCCGCAGAAAGAGGGTTTAAAACCAATACTGTAAAGCTACAAGTGTAGCTCAAATGCAACAGTTGTAGCATTTTTGCGTATCTGGTTATGCAGAAGTCTGCTTTGGGTATTTGTGGGGGCAATTGATCGGGTGAATGCATAGGTGAGACACCTGTTTAATTTTCCACTTTTGGGGTGAATCACCTGTTACTTATTTGGTGTGTTTTATACTGGTGTTTGTTATGTAATGCTATGTTTTTTAATGGTTTTTACTATCTTGGCATTTCTGTTGCTGAATGTGGTTTGGTGCGCATTGGCTCGCAAGTAGAGCTGCAGATGTGTTGCACCTAGTACATGACAACAGGAGTTTGAGATGAACCAAAAAAATAAGAGCATCTGCTTACTAACGGCATCCATTCTAGCGGCAAGTTCATTTGCTGCAGTGGCAGGTGATGTTTCTCATAAAAGGCTTTTGAATGCAGATAAAGAAGTAGGGAACTGGCTAACCCACCATAAAAACTTTGAAGCGCACCGCTTCTCCGAATTGAAAGAAATAAACACTAAGACGGTAAAAGATTTGTCTCTGGCATGGACCTTCCAGTTGGGCGGAATCCAGGCAGGTGGTATTTGGCCACATGGAGGCTTGGAAGGTACGCCAATCGTTGAAGACGGCATCATGTATGTGACTGACGGCTGGGGTTCTGTGTATGCGATCTCTGTAGCAAAGGATAAGGGTAAGCTGTTATGGAAGATGGATCCTGAGACCGATAAGGATTGGGGTGGTGCAGTAGCGTGTTGTGGCGTTAATAACCGCGGCGTCGCGCTATGGAAAGATAAGATCGTATCTCACACTCTTGATGGTCGTTTGATCGTAACCAATAAGAAAACAGGCAAAATTGAGTGGCAGAAAGAAGTAGCTGATCCAGGTGTTGGTGAAACACTAACCGCTGCGCCATTGGTTGTTAAAGATATGGTGATCACGGGTGTTGCTGGTGCCGAGTATGGTATCAGGGGTTGGATTGCTGCGACTGATCTAAACACTCAGAAGGAAGTGTGGCGTACACACACAGTTCCTAAGCCAGGTGAAAAAGGCAGCGAGACCTGGAAAGACGATTATGATGCATGGAAAAATGGTGGTGGTTCTACCTGGGTAACAGGTTCATATGACGCTGAGACGAATATGATCCTATGGGGTGTTGGTAACCCAGGTCCAGACTGGGATAACGAATTCCGCCCAGGTGACAACCTTTATACCAACAGTGTTGTAGCACTGGATGCAGATTCGGGTGCTATTGACTGGCATTTCCAGTACACACCTAACGATCCATATGATTATGACGGTGTAAACGAGAATGTATTGGTTGATACCAAGATCAATGGTAAGAATCGTAAGGTGATGTTGCATGCGGACCGAAATGGTTTTGCTTATGCAATCGATCGAGCGACCGGTGAATTCTTATGGGGTAAGCCTTTTGTTGATCGTATGACCTGGACGGAAGGACTTGATCCTAAAACGGGTCAGCCACTTGCGTATAACGAGAATGAAGATGTTCAGCGCTATGCTGGAAAAACATCTGCTTCACGTTCCAATAAGGAAGGTGCTGCCTGCCCAGGTAATATGGGCGGTAAAAACTGGCCTCCAACAACTTACAACCCTCAAGCTCAGCTTTGGTACATCCCTGTTATCGAAAGCTGTAACACCATGATCAATGAAGAAACAAAACCTGGCACTTGGAAAGCCCGTGAGTGGTGGACTGGTGGTGGTCTTAAACAGCATGAACAGATCACTGGTAGTGTCGCGGCTGTGGACCCTAAAACAGGTAAGGTTGTTGCAAAACACCACACTCTATACCCACAACTGGGTGGCTTGGTTTCCACAGCAGGTAACCTTGTATTTGTAGGTAACCCTAATGGCCGTCTGTCCGCATTGGATGGTAAGTCTCTGGATGAGTTGTGGTCTTTTGAAACTGGTTCTGGTCTGAATGCGCCGCCAATGACTTTCTCCGCAAACGGTAAGCAATACGTTGCCATTATGGCAGGTTTAGGTGGTGCTTGGCCTAAGTGGTTTGTTGATGGCACAAAAGGTCTTGAAAAGATTGAGCCTAGTTCAACTCTATATGTGTTCTCCCTGTAATCACAGGGCGTACACAGCAATAAGTTAACTAGTCGAAATTAGATAAAGAAAGCCCAGCCTTTTAGGCTGGGCTGATGTAAGAAAGTTATAACTATGTCTATAAAAAAAATATTAGCCGCATTTTGTTTTATTTCACTGGTGCAGAGCGTTGCCCACGCACATAACAACCCCGACTTTAAGCAAGTAGATATTGGCGTGCTTAAGTATGAAAAAGGGCAAAGCAACAGCATCCAGCTGAATATTCCCGATAAAACCACGAAATTAATCTGGAAGGTGACTCCGGAACTAGAGAAAGGTGCAGAGATAACTTTGTTGGATGGCGAA
>JASBRM010000239.1 GCA_030149405.1 Neptuniibacter sp.
ATGGATCGTGATGCTGAACGTCTTTACGAGCTAATCAGACTTCAGTTCCTGGCTTGTAAGATGACGCCAGCACAGTTCGTGAGCACTCGAGATACCGTTTCCGCTGGCAAGTATGAGCTGGTGACTAAGGGCCGCATTCTGAAGTTCGATGGTTATACCCGTGTGATGCCAGCAAAAGGGAAAGGTGAAGAAGATATTATCCTCCCTGATGTGAATGCCGGGGATACTCTGGAGTTGGTTGAACTGCTACCTAAACAGCACTTTACTAAACCGGCACCAAGATACACTGAAGCAAGCCTGGTTAAAGAGCTTGAGAAAAAAGGCATTGGCCGTCCATCAACCTACGCTGCCATTATTTCTACGATTCAGGACCGCGGTTATGTTGAGGTCCAGAACAGACGTTTTTACGCTCAAAAAATGGGTGATATCGTCACAGAACGCCTGGGTGAAAACTTCGCTGATCTGATGGATTACAGCTTTACCGCCAGAATGGAAGAAAGCCTCGATGATGTAGCTGAGGGTTCTGCTGACTGGAAAGCGCTTCTGGACCAATTCTACGCAGACTTTTCAGCGAAACTTGAAGAGGCTCAGGGCGAAGAACATGGCATGCGCCCGAACTCGCCCACAGAAACAGATATAGCTTGCCCTGATTGTGGCAGGCCAATGATGATCCGTACTGCAAGTACAGGGGTATTCCTGGGTTGCTCAGGCTACAGTCTGCCACCTAAGGAACGCTGTAAATGCACGATCAACCTCGTCTCTGGTGATGAGGTAGTGAGCGCCGATGGTGACGATGAGGAAGAATCTCGAATTCTGCGTAAAAAACATCGTTGTTCAATCTGTGACTCCGCCATGGATTCTTACCTGATTGATGAAAAGCGTAAGCTGCATGTGTGTGGTAATAACCCGGACTGTTCTGGTTTCGAAGTCGAAGAGGGTGAATATCGCATCAAAGGTTATGATGGTCCTGTTCTTGAATGTGACAAGTGTTCTGCTGAGATGCAGCTTAAAACAGGCCGGTTTGGTAAATACTTCGGTTGTACAGAGTGCAGTAATACCCGTAAGTTGCTTAAAAATGGTGAACCTGCGCCACCAAAAATGGATCCTGTACCTATGCCAGAACTGGCATGTGAGAAGGTAGAAGATACCTACATTCTCAGAGATGGCGCTTCAGGTTTGTTTCTGGCTGCGAGTCAGTTCCCACGTAATCGAGAAACTCGTGCGCCTAAGATCATTGAGTTATTGCCGCATCAGAAAGAAATTGATCCTAAATATGAATTTCTTTTTAGCGCGCCAAGAGAGGACTCTGAAGGCAATCCGACCATTGTTCGATACAGTCGAAAGACTAAGGAACAGTACGTTATGACCGAGGTCAATGCTAAAGCGACGGGATGGCGGGCATTCTATAAAGATGGAGCCTGGGTAGAAGAAAATACCCGGAAGAAATCAAAAAAATAGTTGGAGAAACTATGAGTTCCGTCTATCTGGCACGTACAAACCAGAAACTAAGTTTCAGCCGTATTCATCTGGATCAGTTAAAACTGGCTCAACAGGATACAAGCTGGAATAAACATGCTTTGATTGAGTCATTCAACGAGTCAGTTCTGTTTCATATGGCTTCGGCCTACGATGCTTTTTTACGCGAGATTGCTGAACGCTACAATGTCGACACTGAACAGCTAGAGGGTTACAGGTCTTTAGCAGCAGAACTTGAAACGACGGGTGTTGAAAGCCCTGAGCTAAAAGAGCTTAGTGTTCTTGAAAATGATGATTGCAGCTGGCTGCATAAGCTAATGGCTGCATATGAAGCGTGTTGGCATGGTTCAGATAAACAGGCAGCGGTTACTGAAACCAGTAGCGTTTCCGAAATACATGTAGTGCAAGTTAACCCAGACCACGCAGAAGATGCTGAAATTATTGCTGAATATGAGGTATGGTTTGGATCCTTGTCAGAGTTGGTCAACCGCCTTCGTGAAGGCATGCAGGAGTGGTAAGTTAAGTGTCAGATATGAGATCGGAGATGGTGTTAGAGATTGTTGAACTGGAAGAGGGTGGCTTGGCTATACGCAACCCGGACAGCCAGTCTTCAGAACCGATGATCAAGGTTAATTTTTCCGATGAAATTAAGGAAAAACTCAATGATCAATATCTCGACGTTGCCAAAGTCATGTTAACCGCTGGTATTCAAATGATGGCTGATACTGGACTGAACTTGGCAGATTCAGCAGAAGAAGAGGTTGTGGAGCACACAATCCATTAAGGATCTCTTGATCACTAACTCCAAATAAAAAGGCCGGTATTTCCGGCTTTTTTTGTGTATTGGTTTTGGTTCTTTTTGATTTTATATTGTTGAATATTAAATAAAATATATTGATTTTTGCTGTTTTGCTTGTTTTGTATCTAGACTCAAAACTAGACCCATTTATAGACCCGTAATTAACAGTAAAAAAATCCCCCTCCTGTTCATGATTGGCAATACCAGACAGACAGCGTTAAACATTGTGCAAAGCCTTGCCACTACTGAGGAGGAGAATAAAGAGTGTGTTGTATTAGGGTATTCTAATGTAATGAGTGGCTGAGATGGCTGGCTATTCCCGTGTTGAATAATTCAACACTAATAAGACTTAATATTTATGGTATTTAATAAAATATTATCTTCTCTAACTGTTACCTAAGTAACAGGGAAGAGTACAACACCATCCAGTGTACTCCTCGTTTTCCAATATACTCAGCCCCCGTGTAGAAAAATCCAACACGGTATTAAGCATTTAATTCTCTGGCTTTTCTCAATACAGCTTCAGTGTACTTTCTCTTTTCTGGATCAGAGATTGGATAGGTGTGGGTAATCTCTCCAGTAGGAATGAAAATATGTGCATACCCGTAGCTGATATTTGATTTGCTTGCTGTGCACTTATCTAAATCCTCCTGCTTAATCTCAATCGAGCTACTAACTTCCTGTTCACCGACTAGCGCCTTTAGTGGCATGGGCTGATCAGGATTGTATTTAGTGATAACGATAGGGTTCAATTCATTCCAGCTCTTAACTTTATAGCTGTTGCTGGTACGCGCTCCTGCTCCTTTTCTGGTGATGGTTTTCTTAGAGACTAGCCCTATTTGTTCAAGCCGCTTAATACTTGCAAGAACGGTAGTACGGTCAGCTGCAATAGCTTTCCCTAAATCATCCTGATTAGGAAAGTACTCATTACCCTGTCCACTGAAAAACCGATACCCATCAAGCAAGTGATCAGCAAGAAGCTTGTCATTTGCGGTTAGCCGTACTCTTTCATTATCTTTAAGGCAGACACACTGAATCATATGGCCCGCTTTAATTCCTTTTACAAACTTCTCTGTCATGTGGCTCCCTTAACAGTTCCAATATTCTAGAATAGATTCTGGACACAACAAGACTGTACCTAATTCAGGATCAAAACTATACGTATTACCAGGTCCCAAAAAGCACAAGATCCCATTAATATAATTGTAAAAAATATAGAGGTCTCAAATAATATTAGATTTGTGGAATGTCTTGTTTTGTTGGGGTTTTCGGGTTGATGTAATTCGAGTCCCAAGAAAACTTTAGTGTGGAATGTCTCGAATATTATGATAACTAGGTATCATAAGTTTACTGAATGAAATAGAAACAGTTTTAGTGGGTATTACTGCAATGTCTTCTATCTCAATATGCGGGTCTCTGAAAGAAGGTTTATGCCATTGCTATAGACGCTTGCCTGTCGAACTGAAAGCTCATTGGTGCACTAGTTGGTTTGGCTAGGTGTTTGTGGAGTCATAAGTACTTAATAAGTATTTTATTGGCTCCAATATAACCATCTATTTGATGGTGATTATTAAAAGGTAACAGGTTTTTTTGTACTGAAGTAAGAATTATACCAGCTAAAAATTTACTCTGACTCAAAAGTAATTTTAATAAAGTTGATTGGTTTGGCTTGGTTTTTAAGTTAGAGTTTTTTAGAAATAATAAGTTAGGTAATAAAAATTCCATCTAGGTGAATTAAATGTCAAAAGGGTTGCATAAGATACGAATTGTACTTTCAAAATCAAAGTCCAGATTCTTTATTAAAGTAATTTTAGCTTCTCTAGTAGTGCTTTTATTAAATAGTTTGTATTCTAATATATGGCTGCAACGAGAAAATATTTCATTGAAGCTTGTTGATATATCTACGACTATAAGTTTTGTGAATTACTTGATTTTAATGCTCAGCCTATATTATTTACTGGCAGCAACTGATAAATCTGAAAGTATTCGATACTCTGAATTATTATCATTCTATAAAGAGAGATACAATAAGGAATATGGTCGATGGATATATATTGAATCGAACGATGATTTGAAATATTACACAAAGTCAT
>JASBRM010000392.1 GCA_030149405.1 Neptuniibacter sp.
ATAGATAGCGCCAGGTCCTGGTAGCTTTGTGCCAGCAACGGTTGAAATCAGCGCAGCGCTGAACATGCCATGTACGATACGTTTTTCGAACATGGTTGTTTTAGCGTAATCATCGTTGATGTGGACAGGGTTTGTATCGCCAGAAATGCCCGCAAATAAGCATACATCTGCATCAGTAATTGTTTTGGCAAAGCTGTCGCTCATACCTACTTCCAGATCTTCAAGATAGTAGCCGTGAAGTTCTTGCATGGAGTGGTTCCTTATAAATAAACATAATGACTGGATAATAACGAAAACAACCACTGTATAGCTACGGCTTTACACTTCCGTTAACAATTCGTAAGAATTCAAAATTGAGTTTTCGGTATGCTGCCAGCCTATGTTGTTGTAATGGGTAACTGTCAAATTAGCGTTAATTCCTGTATCTTACGGGGCTAATTTTTACATCATTAATGGATTTGAGACCCGTTTTACCATGATTATCAAACCAAAAATTCGCGGCTTTATTTGTACTACTACTCATCCAACAGGCTGTGCAGCCAATGTTCGTGAACAGATTGAATATACACAGAAACAGGGAACCATCGAAAATGGTCCAAAACGTGTACTGGTAATTGGTGCTTCCAGTGGCTACGGGCTTTCTTCTCGTATTGCTGCTGCATTTGGTAGCGGTGCTGCAACCATTGGTGTCTTTTTTGAAAAGCCAGGTACAGAACGTAAAGCGGGTACAGCGGGCTGGTATAACTCTGCAGCGTTTGATGCAGAAGCTAAAGCTGCAGGTTTGTATTCCAAAAGTTTGAATGGTGATGCTTTCTCTCATGAAGCTAAAGCCAAGACTATCGATCTTATTAAGGAAGAGATGGGGCAAGTTGATCTTGTTGTTTATTCTCTTGCTTCACCTGTACGTAAATTGCCGGATACAGGTGAATTAGTGCGTTCTTGCCTTAAGCCTATTGGTCAACCATATAAGTCTACAGCTATTGATACTAACAAAGACGTTATCATCGATGCTGAAGTAGAACCTGCTACTGAAGAAGAGATCGCAGCTACCGTTACTGTAATGGGCGGTGAAGACTGGGAACTTTGGATGAATGCTCTAGGAGATGCGGGTGTTCTGGCTGAGGGTTGTAAATCCGTAGCATATTCTTACATCGGTTCTGATATTACCTGGCCAATCTATTGGGATGGCGCATTGGGTAAAGCTAAACAGGATCTGGACCGAGCAGCAGCGGCTATCGACTCCAACTTGAAGCAGCAGGGTGGTCAGGCCAATATCGGCGTACTGAAGTCTGTTGTGACACAGGCGAGTTCGGCGATTCCTGTTATGCCTTTATATCTTGCAATGTGCTTTAAAGTGATGCGCGAACATGGCCTGCACGAAGGTTGTATGGAACAGGTTCAACGTTTGTTTGCGACAGGCCTTTATGGTGACAGTGCTGAAATTGACGATAGTAACCGTTTCCGTATGGATGATTGGGAACTGAAAGAAGAAGTTCAGAACGCTTGTCGTGAGATCTGGCCGCAAGTAACAAGTGAAAACTTGTTCGATCTGACGGACTATCAACTGTACAAAGATGAATTCCTGAAACTATTCGGTTTTGGCATCGAATCAATTGACTACGAAGCAGATGTAAACCCAGTAGCTGAATTTGATGTTGCTGATATTTAAAATCTGATTTATCTTAAAAAGGCCAGTAACTTAATCACAAGTTTCTGGCCTTTTTATTTTGATTTCTTTGCACATAAACGTCATTGATGACGAGCTTTCAAAAAATATTCAGTTAGCTTTAAACTGCAACTGGTAAGATTGAAAGCTAAACCTCTACGTATAAAAGGATTTAACGTTGCGCATCAAACTCCTATTCCGTCTAATCACAACATCTCTTATCTTTGCTTCTCTGATGGGTTGTCAGAGTTCTAACCTGAAACAAACCGGTGCTTCACAGATTGAAATTGAAGGTCAGGGGCTGTCGAGAATTTCAGATAAAGCGAAGGTTGCTCTTGTTATCAGATCGGGAGATCAGCTTCTGGAAGCTGTTGAGTTTTCAGGTCTTTCCAAACTGCCATTTAGATTTACTCCGAAAACCATTATCAATGATGCAACTGCTGAAGTGACGGTGAGTTTTTCGGGCGCAACTGTTTTAACGGGTAAACAGAAATTAGTCGCTAATCAGTTAAACACTGTTGTTTTGACTTCATCTGAAGTAAAAGAAACTGAAGAGTCCTACTGGAAAGCTGTAGATATAGCTGGAAGGGGGATTCCGCCAGATGTATCCACAACCATTGCCCTGAGGGATAATGGACGGATAACCGGGTTTGCTGGTTGTAACCAATATCGTGGTAACTATCGTACCTTGTCTTCTTTTATCGTTGTTGAAGACATTGAAACCACCAGTAATATCTGTGCAAATCCAGTGATGTACCACGAAAACCGTTACTTTAAATTCTTGAAATCAGTTGAAATTTTCAAGGAAGAAAATGGACAGTTGAAGCTCTACACGGCTGAAAGCGAACAGCCTATTGTCTATAGCAGTATTGATAAGCAGGAGATCCTGCTTTCATTGCAAAAATTGTCTGCTTCCAAATAGTGCTGTGACATTGCCATAGTTTCTGGGAAAATATCCTTTTTCCAGAAACTTGTGGCTCCATGATTCGTAACGCTCCTGACCTGTTCTCATATCCCAGATACTGGGCTGAATGCTTTGGCCCTGCTCCATTTCTACCAACCTCTCGTGAGGAAATGGAGGCACTTGGCTGGGATAGCTGTGATGTTGTACTAATTACGGGTGATGCTTATGTGGATCATCCAAGTTTTGGTATGGCCGTTGTTGGTCGTGTTCTCGAAGCGCAGGGCTACCGAGTGGGTATCATCAGTCAACCAGACTGGACAAGCCCTGAACCTTTCAAAGAGTTTGGTAAGCCTAACCTTTACTTTGGTGTAACAGCAGGGAATATGGACTCTCTGATTAACCGTTACACCGCTGACAAACGCATTCGGCATGATGATGCCTATACCCCGGGAGGTGTCGGAGGCAAAAGACCTGATAGGGCGGTTATTGTTTACAGCCAGCGCTGTAAAGAAGCGTACAAAGATGTGCCTGTGGTGTTAGGGGGAATTGAAGCCAGCTTAAGGCGAATCGCACAATACGATTACTGGAGTGATAAAGTAAGACGTTCAGTGTTGCTTGATGCAACGGCGGATATTCTTCTCTATGGCAATGCTGAAAGGGCCGTGGTGGAATTAACCCATCGCTTGGCTGCGGGAGAACCCATAGAGCAGATTGATGATTTACGTGGTACAGCAGTGCTTAAAAGCACAGTGCCCGATGGCTTCATAGAGATTGATTCAACTCGGATCGATTGGCCGGGAGCTATTGATAAAATACCCAACCCTTATGATTATGATCATAACCCCAAATGTGATCAGAAAGAGTCCCCTGTTACCGACGAAGTAAAACCGTTAAGGATTATTCCTGCACCTCTTAAGGGTAAAGAAAAGCTTCCTGATAACACCTACATACGTCTACCATCATTTGAGAAGGTGTCTAAAGATTCGGCTCTCTATGCCCATGCATCCAGAGTCTTGCATCAGGAATCGAATCC
>JASBRM010000394.1 GCA_030149405.1 Neptuniibacter sp.
AGGCTTCCAGCATCTCTCAGAGCTGAAAGGGTTTTTAGATGGCGCAGTTCAATCATCCAAATCTCTCCGGTCGCATCAGGCGTTTAGTATAGGCAGTATAGTACGGTCCGTGGAGAAGAGAAGGCAATGGGGAAAAACCCCACTGCGCTTTATTTGGTCAGCAGAAATTCCAGCAGTGCTTTTTGGGCATGCAGGCGGTTTTCAGCTTCGTCATAAACCACTGAGCGAGGATCGTCGAGCATATCTTCGCTAACCTCTTCACCCCTGTGTGCAGGTAGACAGTGCATAAAGATGGCGCCTTCGTTGGCTTTATCCATCAGTTCTGGAGAAACCTGGAATCCGGCAAACTGTTGTTCACGTTCTTTCTGTTCTTCTTCCTGACCCATGGACGCCCATACGTCTGTTACAACCAGGTCACTGCCTGCAACACTCTCTTCAGGTGAACGTGTAATGAACACGCGTTCTTTATTTGCCGCAACTAGATCCGCATCTGGATCAAAGCCTTCAGGGCAGGCGATGCGGAGATTAAAATCAAACTGGCGCGCAGCATTGATATAGGAATGGCACATGTTGTTGCCATCACCGATCCAGGTCACAGTCTTACCCTGGATATCGCCACGATGCTCAAAATAGGTCTGCATGTCTGCCAGTAGTTGGCACGGATGGTACTCATCAGTCAGGGCATTAATGACCGGTACTGATGAGTTTGCTGCGAATTCTTCAACCAGTGAATGGCTGAAGGTTCTGATCATCACAACATCCACCATGCTGGAAATAACGCGAGCACTATCACTGATAGGTTCACCACGGCCCAGCTGGGTATCGCGAGGTGACAGGAACATTGCGTGACCTCCAAACTGGGCCATGCCTGCTTCAAAAGATACGCGGGTACGTGTAGATGATTTTTCGAAAATCATCGCCATAACCTGGTTTTTGAGCGGCTCGTATATTTCGCCTTTGTTTCTGATCGCTTTCAGTTCACTGGCTCTTTTGACCAGTGTGCGTAACTCCTCTGGAGACAGGTCCAGAAGAGTAAGGAAATGTCTGGTATTACTCATGATGATCTTCGTTCGTTCCCTGGGTCGGCCGCTTCACTTTCTGGTGAGCGCTCGTCAGCAGCATAGACTTTGATGATGGCGGATAAAGTGTTAACAAGAAGTTCTGCTTCATCATCAGTCATAGTCAGTGGAGGTAAAAGGCGTATAACTTTGCCGCCTCCGGTTACGTTTAACAGTATGCCTTTCACTTTTGCGAGAACGGCCAGCTCAGTACCTGCTTCGCTCAGTTCAATAGCAATCAGCATACCTTTATTGCGAACTTCCTTAACATAGTCGGCATGTTCAAGGCGTTCTCTGAATCCGGCAACAATTTTGTTACCCAGTTCTGTAGCTCGCTCACAGAGCTGTTCGCTCTCAATTGTATTTACAACGGCTAAAGCCGCAGCACATGACAGAGGGTTGCCGCCATAGGTGGAACCGTGCGTACCTGCACCAAGAACCGATGCAGCTTTGCCGCGGGCAAGACAAGCGCCAATAGGCATGCCGTTACCAAGGCCTTTCGCGGTAGTGACCACGTCCGGCATGATGCCATTGTGCTGATAAGCAAAGTATTTGCCTGAACGTGCGTTGCCGGTCTGGACTTCATCCAGAATCAGAAGCCATTCGTTCTGGTCACAGACTTCACGTAACTGGTTGAGGTAATCGTCAGCAGGAATCTGAATCCCGGATTCACCCTGAATAGGTTCGACCATCACCGCAACAATGTTTGGGTTGTTCTCTGCAATGGTTCTGATCGCATTGATGTCATCAAAAGGAGCGCGTACGAAACCGCTTACAAGAGGCTCAAAGCCTGCTTGAACAGCACGGTTTCCAGTGGCACTCAGAGTAGCCATTGTGCGGCCGTGGAAGGAGTTTTCCATCACGATGATTGCAGGGTTTTCGACTTTGCGAACTGTGTTGCCGTAGCGGCGCGCAAGCTTGATTGCCGCTTCATTTGCTTCAGCTCCGGAATTACCGAAGAACACATTATCCATGCCGGAAATCTGTGTGAGCTTATCGGCTAATTGCTGTTGTAGAGGGATGGTATATAGGTTGGAAGTATGAATTACTTTTGCCGCTTGTTCGCAAATCGCCTGAGTAACTGCTGGATGGGCATGGCCCAGTCCGCAAACAGCAATGCCAGAAAGGGCATCAAGGTATTTATTTCCGTCAGTGTCATACAGCCAGCTGCCTTCGCCGTGGTCAAAAGCCACAGACAGGCGGTTGTATGTTGTCATGATTGAATCTACAGCCATGTTTTCTTTTCCCTACAACGCAAAAAGGCAGCCAAGGCTGCCAATCAAAGAACGCATAATATGCATGTTTTATTATTTTGGCAAGTGATGTGCACTTTCTAACAGAAAATCAGTGTTTCTGGAAACCATAGATTTTTTTTATGGTCCTAATTAATAAATCTAAATATACATTAACTGACTATGATGGTCGGATATGTGTTAAATTATTCGCCGCAACACTGTAGTGACTCTCGCATTAAATGTTATAGGTGTATGAATGAGTGTAATTGATACCATCAAAGAGCAGATTGAAAACAACGATATTCTGCTTTACATGAAGGGAACCCCTCGCTTTCCACAGTGTGGTTTTTCTTCTCGTGCTTCCGAAGCTGTGATGGCCTGTGGCGAACGCTTTGCTTTTGTAAATATTCTGGAAAATCCTGAAATTCGTGCTGAGCTGCCAAAGTATGCTAACTGGCCGACTTTCCCGCAATTGTGGGTGAAAGGCGAGCTGATTGGTGGCTGCGATATCATCTGTGAAATGGCTGCCTCTGGTGAGCTGTCTGAGGTGATTAAAGAAGCAGCAGGTCCGGAAGGCGAAGCAGCAGAATAAATCTGCCAGTAATAAACTATAAGGGCGCTTGATTTCAGGGCGTCCTTTTCTATGATAAAGAACCTTAACGCTAGAAAGCATTTAATGGAGAAATAGCAAATGGGCGTACTTGTAGGCAAGCCAGCACCAGACTTTACTGCACCAGCTGTACTGGGCACAGGTGAAATCGTTGATGCATTCAACCTGACTGAAACAATCAAAGGTAAAAAAGCAGTTGTGTTTTTCTACCCGCTGGACTTCACTTTCGTTTGTCCTTCTGAACTGTTGGCATTTGATCACCGCGTAGAAGAGTTTTCTAAGCGTGGTGTTGAAGTAATCGGTGTATCTATCGATTCTCACTTCTCTCACAACGCTTGGCGTAACACTCCTGTAAATGAAGGTGGTATCGGCCCGGTTAAATACACTCTGGTTGCTGATATGACTCACAGCATCTGCCAGGATTACGATGTTGAATCTGAAGGTGGTGTTGCTTTCCGTGGTTCTTTCCTGATCGATGAAGACGGTCTGGTTCGACACCAGGTTGTAAACGATCTGCCACTGGGTCGTAACGTAGATGAAATGCTGCGTATGGTTGATGCTCTGGCATTCCATCAGGAACACGGTGAAGTTTGCCCAGCTGGTTGGAATCAGGGTGATAAAGGTATGGACGCATCTCCTGAAGGTGTTGCTAAGTACCTGTCTGAAGAAGCAGACAACCTGTAATAATCTGTATTGAACAGTTATTTAAAAAAACCCGCCATTTGGCGGGTTTTTTGTTTGATTTTGCTTGTTAGTAATCTTCTTCCAGAGATTCAACCATTTCCCAACCGCCCAGTTCTTTCCA
>JASBRM010000395.1 GCA_030149405.1 Neptuniibacter sp.
GTCGCAGTACCTGAAAGTGTTTGTAGAAAGTTGAGAGCTGCTCTTTCTGCTGTTAACAGGGAACGCGCAGAACCTTTAGCCCAGAATAGCACCTGATCTCTTTCTACTTGATCACCATCGTCAACCTGCCAATCCAGTGAAAGCTCAGGGTCAACTTGGCGGAAGACTTCAGATACCCAATCAACACCGCAAATCACAGCTTGCTGGCGGCTAATCACCCGAGCTGTTGCTTGTTGAGAAACAGGTATAAGCTGGGCCGTAATATCACCGCTGCCGACATCTTCCTGCAGGGCTTGTTTCACCGCTTCAGGGATAAGGTGTTGAATGTCTGCTCGCGTTAACATACAAGATCCTGTGCATATGGTCGGCTATGAACTGTGATAGCCTCTGTTAAAATGAACCGGTGATTTTATCTAAATTGGTAATCTGCGGGTAGGGGCATTGTGAATATAGATCAACAAACCTGGTTGGATGGGGTGGAAATTATACCTTCACCCAATTTCAACGAGCGCCCTGATCAGGGTGATGTCAGTTTATTGGT
Organism: Neptuniibacter sp.; assembly: GCA_030149405.1. Lineage (GTDB taxonomy): Bacteria > Pseudomonadota > Gammaproteobacteria > Pseudomonadales > Balneatricaceae > Neptuniibacter. The sequence goes on from JASBRM010000395.1 coordinate 542, forward strand.
TATACATAACATTAGCCTTCCTCCAAAAAAGTATGGTGGCGGGTACATACAGAAGTTTTTCCAGAATGAACTGCCAGTTGAAGATGACCCTTATTTTAAGGAAATCGCCGACTTACAGGTTTCTGCGCATTTTCTTATAGAAAGAAATGGTCTGATCTCTCAGTTCGTGCCTCTTGCTAAAAGAGCCTGGCATGCAGGTTTATCCTGTTTTGAGGGTAGAGAAGGATGCAACGATTTTTCTGTTGGGATTGAGCTGGAAGGCTGCGACGAAGAATCGTTCACTGATCAGCAATATCGGGCACTTTGTCGTTTGACTCAAAAAATTCAGTCAATTTATCCAGATATTACGCCACAACGTATTACTGGGCATTCAGATATTGCTCCCGGTAGGAAGACTGACCCAGGCCCGTTTTTTGATTGGCCAAGATATTTCAAAAGCTTACATCGAGATTAAACCGGAAATAACCGTGACAGTAACACGGGTACGGCAGTTTCAACCCGTAGGATCCTTTCACCTACATGGATGGATTTAAATCCACACTGATTCAGTTTTTCCACTTCATAAGGAATGAAACCGCCTTCTGGGCCGATCGCCAGAGTTTTATGCTCAGCCGAAGGGTTGGGGCAAACTGCGGCATCATAAGGGTGGGCTACAAAAGAAGAGCCTTCACTGCTTATCTCTGGTAATTCATCTTCTACAAAAGGCTTGAAGCGCTTTCTGAGGTGGACTTCTGGCATGATCGTATCCCCAGCTTGTTCGAGCCCTAGTAAAAGATGTTCGTTAATCTGATGTTCAAGCACAGGGCTGCCCCAGTAGCTTTTATCGACCCTGTAAGAGTTAATGAGGTAAAGCTGTTTAACACCCATCGAAGAAACTGTTTGTAAAACGCGTTTAAGCATCTTAGGGCGAGGTAAGGCAAGTACCAGAGTCAAAGGCAGGGCTTTTGGTGGAGGATTTGTGAGTTCCACGTTTAGAGAGATCTGATTGTCCGAAATTGTGGTTACTTCAGCTAAACCCGTTTCACCATTCAATAAACCTACCTTTAAAAAATCTCCCGGCGAAGGCTTTTGGATCGTAGATATATGATCGAACCTACGGTCATTCAAAATCGCAGTTTGGGAATCCAGAAAGTCGCTCTCAAATAAGATGATTAAGTTCATTGTTGGCTATGGCTGTAAGTTCGCGCAATATTTTATGGCTCTTACCTGAAAATAAAAACATTAATATAGATCAATTAATTCTATTGATTATGGTAATGATAATGTTTATCAGTAGCGTTATCTTTGCGCTTATGGTAATTTTGTCAAAAATTTGGTGTTAATTTTTTGTTAACTTCTTAAGGTGATTTCAGGTGAAAGTAAAAGTTCTTGTTTCAGCCGTGGTAATGGCAACTGCCTCGAATGTGTTTGCTGCGCAAAATTATGCGGATTTTCCAGTGACGGTTAAAGGTTATGAGGGGAAAGCGGAGCATTCCGTAGCTTATACGGGCCAGGCTGCACGTCAGGTTCTCCATACAAGCCTGAAAAAACTTGCTGGTAAAGGTAACGGTCAGGCTAACCCGGAACTTAAAGCTCAAATGCTGTCTTATTACGAAGGCAAAGATGCGGGTCGTGAAATTATCTCACCTACCTCAAAAGGTGCTTTTGTGGTTACTGAAACTCAGGTGGATGAGCTTTCAAAAGAAAAGAATCTTTCAGGAAAAGCTTACAAAGGTGCTGTACCTGGCTGGCCGGGTAATATGACAGGTCAGGAAGTTCTGAGCTTTATGATTGATAAAGCTTCAGCTGCGAACAAAGGTTATGACCCGCTTACCGGTTATGATTATGCTCAGCTAATCTCAAAGTTTGCTATGGGTGCCGTGTTCTATAATCAGGCAGTTGATAATTATCTGGATGAGAAGCTGGAAGCTGACACAAAACCAAACAATAAAGCTTACGGCGAAGGTAAGCCCTACACTGGTAAAGAACATGTATGGGATGAAGCCTTCGGTTACTTCGGTGCTCAGGCTAATGCGCTGAATCTGACCGCGGAACAGGTTTATAAAGTAGCAAAACAGAAAGAAGAAGCTTTGGCTTATGCTGATGTGAACAAAGACGGTAAAGTTTCTCTGTACAATGAGATGACTTATGCCCATGCATACTATGCGGCTGGTTTTGATAAAGGCGGTAAGACAGATTACCTGCATACTATCGTACAGGCGTTTGTTGACGGTCGACAGCTGATTGCAGACGCGAATGGCGAAGCTCTGACTGATGAGCAGCGGAATAAACTGAAAGGTTACGCAAAAACAATTGCAGATAACTGGGAAATGGTAATAGCAGAAGCTGTCTTTAAATATGCGGGTTCTACCTACAAGGACCTTCAGAAGCTGAATGAAGCCATTGAATCCAATGGCGATGCCGCAAAATTATTCCGTAAGTACGCAAAACACTGGGGTGAGCTGAAAGGTTTCGCACTGGCGTTGCAGACAGGTAAAGACAATCTGGGTGAAACAGCGGTTAAACTGAACCGCCTTGTTGGTTTTAGCCCTGTGCTTCTGGGGAATACTCAGGTAACGGGAATCGATGCTAAAGGAAACTATGTACAGTCCTCTTCCATCAATATGAAAGAATATATGTTACATATGCTGAAGGTTCAGAAGCTGATGGTGGATCAGTTTGGAGTAAAAGCGCGAGCGAATGATGTAATGGCAGATCTGGGTGATCTGGCAGACAAGCTTGGTTCCGGTAGTAGCGTTGAAAACGACTAAGGTCGATTTTATCGAAACTGTTGATAAAATTAGCCAGTTCTTAATTTAGAGCTGGCTTTTCTATTTTGAGGTGAATGTGTTTGAGACCTTTGCGCAGTTCTATCAGGATCTGATCGTTGCATTCACTGACCCCAAGAAAAGAGTGTATTGGGGCTACCTTGCTGTATCGCTCGGCATCGCCTTGTTGTGGCTTAAGTGTAAGACTCCTAAAGATGAAGCGTGGTTTGGTTCGAAGCTATTTAGCAGACGAATTTGGTGGTCAGAATCAGCACGGGCCGATTACTTAATTTTCTTTATTAATCGTTTCTCTTTTTTATTCATTGCCCCCCTGTTATTGGCCCAGCTAACTGTAGCAACCTGGTTATTTGAAGCCTTACATCAATGGATTGGTCACCGCCCGGTCCTTGGCCAGGGCTGGCCAGATTGGACAGTGATGGCTTGCTTCACACTTTTTTATTTCCTGCTAGACGATTTTTTTCGCTTTTATTTGCATAAACTTCTTCATGAAATGCCTTGTTTATGGGTATTTCATAAGGTGCATCATTCGGCGAGAGTGCTTACCCCTATAACAGTGTTCAGAGCCCATCCGGTTGAAGGTATTCTTTTCTCTCTCAGAACGACGTTGGTCCAGGCTATTTCAATAGCCCTGTTTGTGTTTTTCTTTGGTAGTCGTGCAGATCTGGCCACAGTTTTTGGCGCGAGTATCTTTGCGTTTTTATTCAATATTACTGGATCAAACCTGCGACACTCGCATATAGCTCTGGGATACTGGAATTGGCTGGAACGATGGTTGATTTCCCCAGCACAGCATCAGATCCATCATTCAACCAATCCTGTGCATTTTGATAAAAACTATGGTGTGGTGCTCTCAGTTTGGGACCGGATAAATGGCACGCTTGTGTTATCAGAACGAAATCAGGATCTGCAATTTGGTCTCAGCAAACAGGTAGAAATCGGTGAGCAGAAACTCTTAAACCTCTATCTCCAGCCCTTTTTAGAATTTCAGGAAGTTTTGTTGAGCAGGATCACTAAAAGTGTAAAAGCGTTGACTAACCGTTAATTGTATATAGCAATGATAACGGTTCTCGTTTATGATTCTATTCTTAATACAGTAATAGCTTTTCTATATTTTTAATGCCTGTGGAAGTAATCATGTCGAAGGTATCTCTGGGTAAGTTTGTATCCTCAATTGGGGCTTTAGCCGCTATTTCAGTTGTAAGTCTGCTGCCAACTTCAGTTTTTGCTGAAGAATCTGGTTTGGTGAATGTTTATTCGGCTCGTAAAGAAGCTTTGATAAAACCGATGCTGGAACGTTTCACAGAAGAAACTGGAATAACCGTTAATCTGGTTACTGGTAAAGCGGACGCTCTGCTTAAGCGCCTTGAAGTTGAGGGAAGCGCAAGCCCTGCTGACCTTTTTGTTACTGTTGATGCAGGGCGTTTGCATCGTGCAAAAGAGGCTGGCGTACTCCAGGTTGCCGGCAGCGAGAAACTGAATCAGGCCATTCCAAACAGCCTGCGTGATGCGGATGGTTATTGGTACGGTATGTCTCAGCGAGCTAGAACTATTTTTTATGTGAAAGATAAAGTTACCCCAGCTGAGCTCTCTACCTACGAAGATCTTGCAGATCCAAAATGGAAAGGTCGTATCTGTGTTCGCTCTTCCAGCAATATTTATAACCAGTCTCTGGTCGCATCCATGATTGATGCTATTGGCGTTGAGAAAACAGAAGCATGGGCAAAAGGGTTGGTAAAGAATTTTGCTAAGCCACCATCGGGCGGAGATACGGACCAATTAAAAGCGGCGGCAGCAGGTGTCTGTGATCTGACGCTAGTGAATACCTATTACTTCGGCCGTCTTCTGAACAGTAAAGATGAAGAAAAACAAGCGATTGCCGCTAAGTTGTCTGCTTTCTGGCCTAACCAAAGTGATCGTGGCGTACATATGAATGTGAGTGGTGTGGGTGTCACTAAACATGCTCGAAATGTCGATAATGCGATTAAATTGATGGAATTTATGGCTTCTGAGCCATCTCAGCTTTGGTACGCAGAAGTCAATAATGAGTACCCAGCGGTTTCAGAGGTAAAAGTGCCAGATAATCTTGCATCAATGGGCGAATTTAAAGCGGACGATATTGTCCTGAGCAAGTTGGGTGATAATAATCGGGCTGCCGTTGAACTGATGGATAGAGCTGGCTGGAAGTAAGTCGTAGTAAGCATCTTATCTTTGTGGAAAATTCTGCGCTTGTGATGCATAAGCATCACAGGCGTTTGCTGTTTTAAGAACTGTGTAAATGCCTGTAGTTTCAATATCTAAATCAGAACATAAAGTTAACTGGCTAGCCGGAAGCTCCATTCTGGTCGCTTTGTTATTGATGTTACCTATTCTGGTGATTGTCGGCTTTGTGTTCAGTGGATCTGCAGATGTTTTTGCACACCTCTACCAAACTGTGCTGGTGGATTATGTCAGCAACTCTTTATTGTTGATGTTTGGAGTGGGGGTAGGTGTTCTTATTTTAGGCATTCCAACTGCCTGGCTAACCAGTGTTTGTGACTTCCCGGGGAGGGTTTTCTTCTCCTGGGCTCTACTACTTCCACTGGCTGTTCCCGCTTACATCATTGCTTACACCTATACTGGGTTATTGGATTTTGCCGGCCCGGTGCAAACGTTTATTCGTGAAGTTACAGGTCTGGGTTATGGTGAATACTGGTTTTTTGAAATTAGGTCCCTGACCGGAGCCATGCTTATGCTGGCTTTGGTGCTCTATCCATACGTGTATCTTTTAAGTCGTGCCGCTTTCCTTGAACAGTCTGCAAGTACGCTAGAAGTGAGCCGTACACTGGGTTACAGCCAGTGGCAGGGGTTGTTTCGCTTAGCGCTCCCTTTGGCGCGTCCAGCCATCATTGCTGGTTTGACGCTGGCGTTAATGGAAACCCTCGCGGACTACGGGACAGTCCAGTATTTTGGGGTGAGCACATTTACTACTGGAATATTCAGAACCTTCTATGGTTTTGGAGACTCAGCTGCTGCCGCCCAACTGGCAGCTTTTCTGCTGGGGTTTGTGGCGTTGCTGGTTCTTGTTGAAAAATACTCCAGACGAAAAGCCCGTTACCATTCCTCCTCCGAATACAAAGCAAAAGCTAAACTCATTGAGTTATCAGGCTGGAAAGCATTTGCTGCTTTTGTCATTTGCCTGGGGCCTGTATTACTGGGTTTTATTATTCCGGCATCAGTACTGGGTTATTGGAGCTTAACCAAAGCGGATTTGTCTGATGGCTCATTTGGTGAGTTGGCATGGAATTCTTTCTATCTTGCGTTCCTTGCAGCGGTGATTGCAGTCGGGTTTGCGTTGCTATTGGCTTACGCAGGTCGCCTCAATCCAAGTAAAAAAGTACGTTTAGCGACGGGTGTAGCCGGAATGGGCTATGCGCTGCCGGGAACGATTATTGCGGTGGGTGTAATCATACCGTTTGCCTGGCTTGATCATCAGTTGATTGCGTTTGCTAAAGAGTGGTTGGGTATTGATCTGGGTTTGATCCTGTCAGGTACTCTTGTAGCGCTATTGTTTGCTTATACAGTGAGATTCTTGGCTGTTTCTCTGGGGTCGGTTCAAAGTGGGCTAGGAAAGATTAAACCGAGCCTGGATGGTGCAGCCAGAACATTAGGCTGTAGCCCGATACAGGTCTTACGTCAGATTCATGTGCCGTTAATGCGCAGTTCAGTGCTTACTGCGTTGTTGATTGTTTTTGTCGATGTATTGAAAGAACTACCTGCTACTCTGATATTGCGCCCTTTCAATTTTAATACGCTGGCAGTTAGGGCCTTCGAACTGGCGTCTGATGAGCGCTTGGTTGACGCTGCTCCAGCGTCTTTGCTGATAGTTGCAGTGGGCTTGTTACCAGTTATTTTACTTAGCCGTTCCATCTCTAAAGGGCGGGCGGGGAGTTAGAGCATGAGTGTAAATGAACATCTGAACCTGACTGATGTGAGTCTGGCGTATGGTCAGACAGAGATCGTGCATAAGGTTTCACTAAGCCTTAATAAAGGCGAAATTGGTTGTTTGTTGGGCCCTAGTGGCTGTGGTAAGTCGAC
>JASBRM010000004.1 GCA_030149405.1 Neptuniibacter sp.
TGGAAAACGTCTTTTTGGTTTTTTAGGCGAGCGGCTCTTGGAAGTGTCATCTGCCTTTCGGTAGAAACGTTTTTTTGCAAAAGATTTCTCTCAACCGGCAGTTCTAATAACTTAGCAAGCTCACTTGCTAACAGATCCGACTGATTAAAACCTCTGCGAAACTGACTGACAAAATGCATAGGGACAGGAATGATGCATTCGATATCATCAGGAAGCTCCAGAAGCTGTGCTGCGACTCTTGCAAGGTGCCCGAGGAATTGTGGTTTTTTACCGTACTTGATCTGGCCAATAATACGGTCAACCGGGAATCCATACTCAAAAAGTGCTGTGACCTTATCGAAGGCTGGCTTTTTCTTCTGACAATCAGCGCAAATAAGGAAGTTGCTATTTTCAGGTAAGGGCAGGGCGCAGATATCACAGCAGGATAGTAGCCAGGGAAGATCTTTGTAACAGTCGTGGCAAATACTATGATCAGTTTTGGTTTTGCAGCCACATAAAATGCACTGATTAAAAAGTAGCCTAAAGTTAACCTTGTCTGTGATCATTGGTTGACAGCTCCGTCTGTCAGGATAAAATTGCCACATTCCATTGTAAGCAGTGTAACAAGCAGTGAGGCATGTCGCTTCGGTGTTTATTTTCCGGGAGAATGAGCAAGATGCAACATTTGGGTGATATTCGTCATGATTGGACGGAAGCAGAGGTTAAAGCGCTTTTTGAGCTACCGTTTAATGACCTGATGTTTCAAGCACAGACTGTGCATCGCCAGAACTTTGATCCAAACGAAGTTCAGGTAAGTACTTTGTTATCCATCAAAACAGGTGCATGCCCGGAAGATTGTAAGTACTGCCCACAAAGCGGTCACTACAATACCGGTCTTGAGAAAGAACGCCTGATGCAGGTTGAGAAGGTTCTGGAAAAAGCTAAAAAAGCTAAAGAAACCGGTTCAACTCGTTTCTGTATGGGGGCTGCCTGGAAACACCCTGCTGATAAAGACATGCCGTACGTGATTGAAATGGTCAAACGCGTAAAAGAGTTGGGTTTAGAGACCTGTATGACTCTGGGTATGTTGGATGAGAGTAAAGCGAACCAACTGGCTGATGCTGGCCTGGATTACTACAACCATAATCTGGATACATCTCCTGAATTCTACGACAAGATCATCACTACCCGTACCTATCAGGATCGTCTAGACACTTTGCAGAATGTGCGTGATTCCGGCATGAAGATTTGCAGTGGCGGTATTTTGGGTATGGGTGAAACCGCTAAGGATCGTTACGGTCTGCTTATGCAATTGGCAAATATGCCCGTTCAGCCGGAAAGTGTGCCGATTAATATGCTGGTAAAAGTGGAAGGTACTCCACTGGAAAACGTTGATGATCTTGATCATCTGGATTTCATTCGTACGATTGCTGTGGCTCGCATTATGATGCCAAAATCTCATGTACGTCTGTCAGCAGGCCGTGAAAAAATGAGTGATGAGATGCAGGCGATGACCTTTTTTGCCGGCGCGAACTCAATCTTCTACGGAGAGTGTCTGCTCACAACTCCAAACCCTGAAACTCATCGCGACATTCAGTTGTTCCGTAAGCTGGGCATTAATATGGAACAGCGCATTTCTGATTCTGATGCAACTCAGGAAGCGGCGCTGATGAATGACCTGCAAAAACAGCAGGATCGCGAACACTTCTACGAAGCCTAAAACTTCGATAACTACCTTTTATTACAACCGGAGGCGATAGCCTCCGTATACATAGAACTCTTTATGTCTTTTGATGAATTATCAGCTGAGCTGAATAATCGTAAGCAGCAGTTTCTTTATCGCCAGAGGCGCACGTTGGAAACACCTCAACAACCTCTGGTTGAAGTGGACGGGCGAGAATACCTGGCATTCTGCTCAAACGACTATCTAGGCCTTGCGAACCACCCAGAAGTGATCAGTAGTTTTCAGAGCGCTGCCAACATTTATGGTGTAGGTGGTGGGGCGTCTCATCTGGTTAACGGGCACAGTAAAGCTCACCATGATCTGGAAGAAGCTCTGGCTGAATTTACAGGTCGGCCCAGAGCTTTGCTTTTCTCTACGGGATATATGGCAAACCTGGGTGCAGTGAACGCCCTGCTGGATAAGCAGGATGCTGTGTTTGAAGACCGAATCAATCATGCCTCATTACTGGATGCGGGCTTATTGAGTGGGGCAAGGTTCCAGCGTTATTTACACAACGATGTCGAGAGTCTGGATAAACGCCTAAGTAAAACCGAAGCGCGGAGAAAGCTCGTCGTTACTGATGGCGTCTTTAGTATGGACGGTGACCTTGCTGATCTACCGGCTATTTCATCTGTCTGTGAAAAGAATAACGCCTGGTTGATGGTTGATGATGCACATGGTTTTG
>JASBRM010000007.1 GCA_030149405.1 Neptuniibacter sp.
CTGCCAACCGCTATGCGGATTACCCGTTATTACAGCGAAATAGCCCGCCTTTCTGCACTGATGCCAAACTATTATGAGTTCTTTGACCTGGTCTCAGACAGTTCTTTGAAGGAACTGATTCATGAATTCCAGCAACAGATCATCGAGCTCATTGACAGCTGTGAGATTCACAGCTCGTATGACCTTTCTGGTATAGAAAGTCGAAAACTGTTGAAACAACTGGAAAAGCAATACCAACACATTAAATCACAAGTGATGGAATCCACAATCAACGGCCAGATCAAACCTAAAGACAGTATTATGCTGCTGGACGCACTCAGTCATATTCATCGTCTTGCTGAACAAGTTGAGAAGGCAGGTAGATACTGGAGTGGCATCACACCAATGGAAACACGTGCGGAACTGCTTTCTTCACATTCCTAACAACCCATTGAAATTGTTATTCTGAAAGTTAGATAATCGCGCGGTAACAGCAACTGTATATTCGTAAAAATGACATCAAGCTATCGATTTGAACCTATTGGATTAGTAGAGAGCCCTTACCCCGAAAAGTTTGGGATTCCGCGGCAACCCGGCCTGGCTCCCAACCTTGTTTCAAAAATTAAACTGCTTGATGAGTTTAATAACCCAGATACGGTTAGGGGGCTGGAACAGTGCAGCCATATCTGGTTGTTATTTGTTTTCAGCGAGTGTGTGGATAAAGCCTGGACTCCAACTGTTCGCCCTCCCCGCCTTGGGGGCAATAAACGCATGGGGGTCTTTGCAACACGCTCACCGTTTCGGCCTAACCCCATTGGGATGTCCCCGGTGAAGCTTATTGCAATAGAAAATAATGACGGTCAGGTCGAACTATTAGTCAGTAGCGCTGATTTACTGGATGGCACACCCATTATAGATATAAAGCCCTACCTGCCCTATTCAGATAACATCTCCGGGGCTGAATGTGACTTTGCCCCTGATATACCACTCTTAACACAGGAGCTAGTATTCTCTGATCAAGCTAAACAGGCCTGTATTGAGATTGAAGCTCAGCTAAACCAGCCCTATAAGAAACAAGTAGAAGAGCTGCTTAAGTGCGACCCAAGGCCTGCCTATAAAAAAGATGATATGGAGAAAAGCTACGGTGTACGTTTGCACCACACCAACATCCGCTTCCGAATCAGCTCTGAAGCCATATTTGTGGATTCTATTGAAGTCATTAACCCCTCCAATAAGTAGATCAATATTTGACCAAAGTCTAATATCCGGGTAAAATGCTCGGAAATTATTCGGCATTAGATTGCATATGGAAAAGCTTGAAGGAGTATGAAGTTTAAGAGGTTAGTTATGAATTCGATCATCGCACAGGTAGATAATTTTATTGAAGAAAGCAACGCACTCTATGAAGGTTACGTTGAAATGCTGTTTGAGTCTGAAAGCATTAACGACATCATGAGCGCGAATCATTGGTATGCAGATGCGATGTTCTGCATTATAACCACGCCTCGCCAACACTAAGCTTGATCCATTAAAAAGGCCGCTGATGCGGCCTTTTTTAATTCCGGATTTTACTTATCACGGAAGCATTTCTCGACAAAGTAGTCGGCGCTGACAAAGCGACCTGCTCCAGTGAAGAACAAACTGAGTAGCATGACAAAGTAAGTAATCGCAAACTCGATACCATTGTTAAGAATCACAACAGAGCCACGGCCTGTTAACCAGCTGTAATTACCGTGTTCTTGCAAAATACTTTTAGCTGCAGCCAATCGTTCCTGAGCTTCCATTACCCGCTCATTTGCCAGCCAACTACCACCATCCGCGATTGCCAACCAACCATTCTCCCAATGTACCGCGAATGCTGCCACCAGCATTGTAATCATTAGAGGAATACTGATCCAACGCACGGCAAAACCGACAATCAGTAAGATACCACCAATAAATTCAGTACCCGCTGCTAAAGCAGCCATCACTTCAGGCATAGGTAAACCTAAGCCCCAATCCGGGTTCCCAAACCAAGCAGCTGTATCTTCAAAATGAGAGAGTTTATTCCATCCCGCCTGTAAAAATACTGGCGCCAGATAGAGACGTAACAGCAGAGGAGCTATGCCATCTGCGCATCGGGTGCTGTTCAGCACATCCTGTAAACGGTTAGCAAAATTGATCACTGCATTTGCCATTATTTCACCCTTGATAAAAGCCTGATAATTAAATCAGAAATAAGAATTATTGAGTTGTACCTAGTATGATTCCCTTAGCGCGCAAATGTTCCATAGTATTTAAGCCGCCTTGAATAACTTTTTCAGGATCAGGGTGTTGCATCTCTTCTGCGATTTGCTTCAACGCTGTTTCACCGCTCATAGAAACGTCTTCAGAGAGTAAATAAAGCAAGCGGCCGGTCACCGAGTTCACTTCCATAAAATTCACTTCATCTTCACGATCACGATATGCGATCAGGAAGGTGGGTGTCTCAGAAGGAACTTCCGGTTGATAGTCCGGACGAATGCAATGAACCGGGAATTGATAGGAAAGTAACCAAGCCAGAGGGGATTGAGCCGGGTGCCCCGCTAATAGATCACCGTTGGCGTCAACATTATCCATTGGCAACTCGACTTCTGATGCATCCAGAGCCAGTTCAACCCATTCATAATGAAGCAGCTCCTTCATGAACGCCGGATCTTGCTCCGAAGGTTCACGCTCATTATTGATGTATTCCAGAAACTCCTGGCCAATCTCCAGAAAATACGGAGTATGGCAGTGATGCTTATCAAAAAAATCACGAGCTAAACGCAACCAGTAATCATCAGAACTGATCTTTCTGAAAACCGGGAAAATACCTTCCAGAAACCCTTTCACATTGTTAAAGAAAAGATCCCGGTAAATGGCCATTCTTCGATCTTCAATATCTGAAGGCACTTCATTTCTTTCGGGATTACGGATATGAGCTGCAAACTGGTATTGCAGCTGCTGAAAATCAGGCAACTGTTTGTGCATGGCTCATTTTCCACTGATTCTGATAGAAACGGATCTGCTCAACTTCGGTAAGTAACTCAGGAATTGGCGGGATATTAAAATCACGCTCCAGCAGAGTTGGCAGAGCACCAAACTGGTCATAAGCTTTTTGCAGCAGATTCCAGACTGGATCAATCACATCTGCGCCATGGGTATCCACAATCAGGTCTTCTGCCTCGTTGTAATGCCCGGCTATGTGCACATACATAATGCGTTCTGCTGGCATAGCACTTAAGAATTCTTCGGCGTTGTATCCGTGATTGATGCTGTTCACATAAATATTATTTACATCCAGCAACAGATCGCAGTCAGCTTCCTCCAATACCGCCAGAAGGAATTCTAACTCGGTCATCTCGGCGCCAGGAGCGGCATAAAACGACACATTTTCCATCGCAATGCGTTGCTCAAGAACATCCTGGACGGTACGAATACGTTCAGCGACATATTTCACAGCATCTTCTGTAAAAGGTATCGGCATCAGGTCATATAGATGACCGTCATCAGAGCAGTAACTGAGGTGTTCAGAATAACCCCTGATATTATGTTCAGCTATGAATGACTTAAGGTTCTTCAAAAATTCCATATCCAAAGGCGTTGGGCCACCAATGGAAAGTGAAAGTCCGTGAGCCATGAACGGAAACTGCTCAGTGTAACGTCGGAAAGACTTACCAAAGCGCCCCCCCAAACCTATCCAGTTTTCTGGTGCTATTTCCAGAAAATCGAACGCAGATGGGTCTACATCTTTCAATGTTTCACTCATACAACGCCTGTATCCGAAACCAGCTCCAGTTACGGGATAAGATTTGTTATCCATAAATCACCTCAGGAATGAAGAAAAAGGCCCCGCATAGCAGGGCCAGGGTTTTGCTATCAGGAAGCATAGTGGAGGTTATTTAGAACCACCGCATTTACCTTCACCGCATTTACCTTCTGAAGACGCTTTAGAACCGCCACATTTACCTTCGCCGCACTTACCTTCGCCTTCAGCTTTTGATCCACCGCACTTACCTTCACCGCATTTGCCTTCGCCTTCAGCTTTTTTGCCGCCGCATTTACCTTCACCGCACTTGCCTTCGCCTTCAGCTTTTGAACCACCGCACTTGCCTTCACCGCACTTGCCTTCGCCTTCAGCTTTTTTGCCGCCGCACTTACCTTCACCGCACTTACCTTCGTTCATAGCAACCTGCTGGCTGTATCCAGAAGACAGTTCAGTCGCAGCAAAAGGGTTCTCAGCCGCAGTTGCAACTGGTGCAGTAGCCATGCCAGCGATGAACGCTGCACCAACAGCAGCAACCATAGGTTTTACAGTAGAATTATTAGCCATTTGGATTTACCCCAATCTATATTTTTTTAATTTGCTTACGATTTATTGAGCCTGTCACTGCTCATGCGTTCTGTGACTGAAGGTTGAGAATAAAGTTTCAAAAAAATTTCTTTTTTATTCCCGCGCTCAATCTCTGGTTAATAGAACACATTATTATCAAATGGTTCCCTAAAACTTTGGTCAAAGCTTTCTTTTATCAGCGGGTTAATTAAAAATATCAACTGCTAACTCCGCGCAAAGGAATTTCCACAAATGACAACGCCTGAACAGATCGCTTTTGATCAACAGCATATCTGGCACCCGTATTCATCTATGATTAACCCTCCACCTATGTACCCAGTGGAATCCGCATCAGGTGTCAGGATCAAATTATCCGACGGGCGCGAGTTGATTGACGGCATGGCTTCCTGGTGGTCAGTGATTCATGGATACAACCACCCAGAGCTTAATCAAGCCGCACATGAGCAAATCGATAAGATGTCTCATGTTATGTTTGGTGGGCTAACCCATGAACCCGCAATTGAACTGTGCCGCAAACTAGTGGAGATGACACCAGAACCACTGGATAAAGTGTTCCTCGCAGATTCTGGTTCCGTGGCAGTAGAAGTCGCCATCAAGATGGCACTACAGTACTGGCACGCAGCTGGAAAACCTGAAAAAAACAGACTGCTGACAGTACGTAATGGCTACCACGGCGATACCTTTGGCGCTATGTCGGTGTGTGACCCTGTTACCGGTATGCATGAAATATTTACTGATGTTCTGCCAAAACATTTCTTTGCACCAGCCCCACAAACGGCTTTTGATGCCGAATGGGATCCGGAAGACATTTCAGAGCTATGTTCCCTTCTTGAGAAGAATCATAACCAGATCGCTGCTCTAATCCTGGAACCCATTGTACAAGGCGCTGGCGGTATGCGTTTTTACTCACCAGAGTTCCTGATAGCCGCTAAAACACTCTGTGATGAGCATAATGTTTTATTGATCGCAGATGAGATTGCGACCGGCTTTGGTCGCAGCGGAAAGCTGTTTGCTTGTGAACACGCGAATATCACTCCAGATATCCTGTGTGTAGGCAAAGCTTTGACCGGTGGCTATATGAGCTTAGCCGCCACACTAACGACTTCTCATATTGGTGAAACCATCTCTAAAGGCGGAGCAGGTTGCTTTATGCACGGTCCTACCTTTATGGGTAATCCGTTGGCCTGTGCTGTAGCAAATAAAAGCTTGGAACTGCTGCAGAAAAATGACTGGCAAGCCAATGTACTCAGAATAGAAAAAGGTCTAAAGGACGGCTTACAGGCAGCAAGTACACTTAATTCAGTAGCAGATGTTCGCTGCCTGGGCGCTATCGGTGTTATCGAAATGAAGGAAGCTGTAAATACAACTGAAATCCAGAAATTGTTTATTGCGCGCGGACTCTGGATCAGACCCTTTGGCAAACTCGTATACGTGATGCCTTCTTACGTAATGAATAATGAAGATCTCGAACATCTCACCACAGGCATGGTTGAATCAGTAATGGCTTACAGGGGATAACAATGGCCAGAATAAAACTTGATATGCCGGAAAATTATATTTTTTCCACAGATTTACCGGTAAGAATCAGCGACATCAATTACGGTGGGCACCTGAGCAATGATGCAATGCTGGCGATTATTCACGAGGCCCGCGTCCGCTTCCTCAATCATTATCATTATGCGGAGCTGGATGTTGAAGGCCTAGGTATAATCATGACCGATTCAGCCATCGTCTACAAAGCTGAAGGCTTCCATGGGGACTTACTTCAGATTGATATTGCATTGGAAGATTTTAATAAATATGGGTGTGATATTTATTACTTAATCACTAATAAGAAAACGGCTGTCGAAGTTGCCCACGCAAAAACAGGTATTGTGTTCTTCGATTATGAGCAACGCAAAGTCACCACCATCCCAGAAGCTTTTACAGATAAGGTTGTTAAAAACACCTAGCCCCTAAGGGCATGACAATTAACCTTCTGTTTTTTCACTCTGGGCTGGGTGCTCTTGCTGTTTAGCTGTGTCAGCCAACTCAGGGTTACGGCTGTTTTCAGCGATCTTAACCTGAAGATGCAAGGCCGTCTTAGCCAGCATCATGGCACTCACTGGTGCAGTTATAAAAAGAAAAATTGAAATCAATAATTCATGAGCGCTCAGCCCACCATTTCGCACGGATGTGATGATCATTGAAGCCACTAAAAGCGCCCCCATCCCGAGCGTTGTCGCCTTGGTCGGTGTATGCAAACGCATATAAAAATCGGGCAATTTCAATAAACCGATCGAGCCTAACAAAACAAATAGCCCACCCATGATCAGCAGCGCAGATACTATTAGCTCTACATAAACATTCATATTTAATCCCTACTCGATGATATCGCCGCGCAATACGTATTTACACAATGCTGCTGTACTCACGAAACCCAACATAGCAATCAGCAAAGCTGCTTCAAAATAGAGCGAAGTACCCATAATGAGTCCAAACAATAAGATCAAAGCAATGCTGTTGATATACATAGTATCCACAGCAAGGATACGATCAGGCTGATCGGGACCTTTAAAAAGAGTGAATAGGTTTAAGCACATAGCAATAACAACCATGGCCGTCGCAGTTATGAGAGACATCATTAACATCCGAAAATCTCCTTCAACGGTTTTTCATAACGTGTTTTGATTCCCTCTATTGTCTCCGCTTCATCCACTAAATTAAGCGCATGCACATAAAGCCACTTTTGATCGCTGGATACTTCAGCACTCACAGTACCGGGCGTTAAGCATATAGTGCTTGCTAGAATCGTGATCGGAAACTCGCCTTTTAAATCCAGGGGAATTGCAAAAAAACCAGGTTTTAAATTCTTTGAAGGGCCCAGAACCTGAACAGCTACTTCAAAGTTTGCAAATACAATATCGCCAAAAACTTTGATCGCGTATAGCAACGCAAGGAACGGTTTCTGTATTGCCATACTGTTGACTTGCACCCCTCTTAACATTTGGGGGATACCTATAGCCAATATGGTCGCCAATACAATATGTCCCGGCTCAACGGATTCACTTAAAAGCAGCCAAACAATGAATAAAACCAGACTTTGAAATGGCATTGGAAAAAGAAAACGCATCGTCTTAACCTCCGTTCCCAGCAGGTATTGGCAATAGCATCTGAGGGTTTTCAGCTTGCTGATAAATTTGCAGTGCTGTATCCATTGTGTATTCGGTGACATAACCACCAAAGATCACTAAAAGAGGTGACAGAATCAGCAAGAAGAACACGGCAACAAGTTTCACTTTTGGCAATAACTCGCAGGTAGTAGGTTCCCCCCTGAGACGCCAAAATAAAGTGGAGCCCCCGCGGGACATCGCAACAACCCCAATGAGACTGGCGATCAAAATAGCAGACCAGGTCCAGGCGATTTCATAAGGTTCTACTGCCGTTTGCAAAATCATCACTTTGCCAAGGAACCCAGAGAACGGCGGCAAGCCAATCATTGTCACTGCTGCGATCGCAAATGCAATTCCCAATGGCAACGACTGACACATCCGGCGAGAACGCGCGAACCGATCAGAAATTTTACCTCGTTGTTCCGAAATTGCATCAGCCAGCAGGTACATAGCACCCGTAATCAACGTAGAGTGAATCAGATAATAAAGTGCAGCAGAGGCGGATTCAGGTGTGTTAATGGCCAGAGCACATAAAAGTGTGCCAACCGATACAATCACCAGGTTAGAGACTAATATCCGTAAAGTTTTACTCGCCAGGGCACTCACAGCACCCATGGCTAAAGTGAGTATCGCGATAGGCCACAACCATGGCTCTGCAAGGTTTGCCAGTTCACCCGCATTATCACCAAACATCACGGTGAAGACTCTTAAGATACTGTAGATCCCAACTTTGGTCATGATGGCAAACAAAGCAGCTACAGGTGCGCTGACATTTGAATAGGTTTTCGCTAACCAGAAATGGAGTGGGAACATGGCCGATTTCAAGCCAAACACCAGTAGCAGCATCATCCCGCCCACTTCCGCGAGCAACTTATCTGCGCCTGAAAGCAGGCGTATTTTAACCGCCATATCGGCAATATTCAGAGTACCGAGTACTCCATACAAGATACCCAGAGCAAAAAGGAATAAGGCAGAACCAACAAGGTTAAGGGTTACATAATGCACACTGGCCAGGGTCTTTTGTTTACCACCACCGTGAACTACCAGTGAATATGACGCCAACAACAATACTTCAAAGAAAACGAACAGGTTAAACAAATCACCTGTCAGGAATGCACCGTTAATTCCCATTAGCTGGAACATAAACAGCGGGTAAAAGAACATACCGGTCCTTTCATCGCCAGCAGTACCGTATAGGAGTGCGCCAAAAGCAAGCACCATGGTCAGCACAATCATCAGACTCGATAATCGATCTGCTATCAATACGATTCCGAATGGAGCTTGCCAGTCCCCCAATTGATAGATACTGATTTCACCGGCATTTGCATTGCAAATTAACTGGACGGCAACCAGCAGGGTTAATCCTAAACCGATAAAAGAAACCACTTTCTGACGATGCAAAGTTGTTGAAAATGGTGGTAGCAACATGAGCGCCGCAGTCAGCATCGGAAGTAAAACAGGTAAAATAGGCAGGTGCTGCATCACTTCAGGTTCTCCTCATCCTGCATATCCAATGCTTTGTCACGACCATCTACATGATCATTACCCAAATCGGCACGCGCCCTCATTGCCAAAATTACGGCATAAGCAGTCATAGCGAAACCGATTACGATAGCCGTGAGCACCAATGCCTGTGGTAATGGATCTGCGTAATTTTCTGTAGTACCCAGAATAGCGGCCCCATTAACGACCAATCGACCCGTTGAAAACAGGAACAGGTTCACCGCATAAGAGAGCATTGTGAGCCCCATCACAACGGGGAAGGTGCGAC